>CAZHGU010000076.1:0-6586 GCA_964532105.1 uncultured Alcanivorax sp.
ACTCATGACTATCACCTCCTCGATGTTCGCTCTTGCCCGCGCCGTTGCTGATTCGTTCGTCCTAGAGTTCCATCTCCACTTCGCCCTCGGGCGCGTGTACACAGATCCGCACCGGCTGTCCTTCGGCGTCAAAAACGTCGCCGTTCTGCAGGTTGCGCAAACGGCCCGAGTTCAGCCTGCAGGTACAGGTATGACAGATACCCATCCGGCAGCCGTGTTTGGGTTGCAAGCCCTGGCTCTCGGCCAGCTCCAGCACGCTTTCCGCGCCCGAGCCCACGGCTTCGCCGCCACTGCCGGCGAAGCGGACGCGGCCGCCCTCGCCCGGCGCGCCGCGCTCGGGCGCCTGGAAGCGCTCCAGATGGAGCTGGTCCTGCAGGCCCTGCTCGGCGTAGAAGTTCTCCACCACCTCCATCAGGCCGCCCGGGCCACACAGATAGGCCTCGCGGTCGGCAAAATCGGGTACGGTTTCTACCAGCCGCTCGGGGGTGAGCAACTCACCCGCGTCCGCGTGGAGCTGGACCAGCTCCAGCGCCGGCCAGTCCTTGGCCAGGGCCTCCAGTTCGGCGCGGAGAATGGTGGCCTCCGCGTTCTGGTTGCAGTAGATCAGCCGGGCATCGCCGCTCCAGCCACGCCGGTACAGATCGGTGAGCATGGAACGAATGGGCGTGATGCCGCTGCCGCCGGCGATCATCAGCAGCTTCTCCGGCACCGGCTCGGGCAGGTGGAACTCACCCGCTGGTTCGCTGAGCCAGACCAGAGTGCCCGGCTCCAGCCGATTCACCACGTGGTCGCTGACGCCGCCCGGGCCATTGCGTTTGATGGTCAGCGTGAGCGGCTCACCGGGCGCCGAGGACACCGTGAAGGTACGCTGCCGGCGCACCCCGTCGATTTCCACGCCAATCTGCACATGCTGACCCGCGATATGACCGGGCCAGTTGCGGTTCGGCTCCAGGCGCAGGGTCACCGCCTGATCCGTCTCCCGAACTACCTCATGGACCCGGGCGCGAATCTCGTGCCGCGACCACAGCGGGTTTACCAGCTCCAGATAGTCGTCCGGGTCCATGGGCGTGGTCAGTACACGCGCCAGGGCGCCGGGCACTTCTTTCCAGGATCTTGTACCGAGCATTGTCCGCGACCTCCTCGTGAACGTGTGTACACAATATGGGTGCACCCGAACAATGTCAACGCATGTACACAAAAATACTGTATTCCCTTCCATATCAAATGGTTACGAAATAACCGGAACGTGCATATTGCTACCCGGACGGGTGCGTTGGACAATGATGCTCGAATCGAGCCAGGGAACCCCGCAAATGGCCACATCAACGCGGCAAAAGCGCTCCGCCGGCCGGCCCGCCCGCGGCCAGACCCGGCGCAGCCTGCTGGACGCGGCCCTGGAGCTGGTGGAGGAAAAGGGCAACTTCTCCTCGCTGAGCCTGCGCGAGGTGACCAAGCGGGCCGGTGTGGTGCCCACGGCCTTCTACCGGCATTTCCAGGACATGAACGCCATGGGCCTGACCCTGGTGGACGAGTCCTTCAGCCGGCTGCGCCAGATGATGCGCGAGATCCGTCAGGAGGGACTGCCCACCGAACAGATCATCCGCTCGTCCGTGGAAACCTATTTCGGCTACGTGAACGAGCATGCGCTGCATTTCCAGTTCGTCTCGCGCGAACTCTTCGGCGGCGCGCAGCCCATCCGCAGCGCCATCCGCCAGGAAATCCGGTTGTTCACCAGCGAGCTGGCCACGGACCTGTCGCGCTTTCCCATGCTCAATCACATCGGCGCCGAAGATCTGCACATGATCGCCGGTCTCATGGTCAACAACATGATTGCCGGCACCCAGCAGATGCTGGAAATCCCGGCCGAGGCCGAGGAAGAAAAACGCCAGGCCCTGCAGACCACCGAGAAGCAGATGCGGCTGATCGTGCTGGGCATGGTCCAGTGGCGCAGCAACCAGTAACCCCGGGCAATCCCCGACCGGGGTTCGGCGCCGCGCGCAGGCGTCGATTCAGCCAATATCCATGTCCGCACTGATCCGTATACTGCCCGGCAGATCAAACAGGGGAGGAAACGATCATGAGCTCGACGGATATTCAGGAACTGCGCAATCCGCCCAGCATGCTGACCAACATGGCGCGCGCAGCACTGAGCGCAAACCGCAAGCCCGGCAGCACCCCGGAGCTGCCCGACATCGGACTGCGCCTGAGCGACGTGGTGCAGGACGCGGATCATCTGCGCCGTTATCGCCGGGTGTGCGGCTTTCGTGAAAACGACTACCTGCCGGTGACCTATCCGCACATGCACGCCTTTCCCCTGCACATGGCGCTGATTCTGGATTCGCGTTTCCCCTTCCCGGCCATGGGCCTGGTGCATACGGGCAACAAGATCACCCAGTACCGGCGCATCGGCTCGAAGGAACAGCTGGACGTGGAATGCCGCACCGGCACCCTGGAAAAACAGGACAAGGGCTGGCAGTTCTCCATTCACACCAGCGTGAGCACTGGCGGTGAACTGGTCTGGGAAAGCGAGTCCTTCATGATGTTCCGCACCGGCGGCGGCGAAAAGAAGAAAAAGCAGCCGCCCGAGCAGGAACCGGCGCAGGACACGGTGCAGTGGTCCGTGCCCGGCGATATCGGCCGGCGCTACGGCGCCGTCTCCGGCGACCGCAATCCCATTCATCTGTATCCGCTTACGGCCAAGCTCTTCGGCTTCAAGCGCCAGATCGCGCACGGCATGTGGTCCAAGTCCCGCTGCCTGGCGGAGCTGGAAGACCAGCTGCCGGAGAAGCCCTTCACCGCGGATGTGTACTTCAAACTGCCGCTGTTCATCCCGGCGAAGGTGCGCTTCGAACATCACGGCGAAGGCGACCACCACGACTTCCGCCTGCTCGCCGATGATGGCATCAAGCCGCACCTTGAAGGGACCATCCGCCCGGCAGAGGCCTAGGAACCTTGAAACAAGCCCTCTGCGGGTTTTGTTACGCCCAAAATCTGCCGATAGAGAAGCGATGGAGTCCCCAAAGACGCTATCCTCAGCCTCTATCTAATCGGATCAGGGATTTTGGGCGTAACCCTTCGGGCCATGCCCCTTTTCGCCTGTCGCGGCGTTGCGCCTCCTACCCGTACAGGCAGTACGGCGGCGTCGGCGCGCCTTGCGACAGACGAAAATGGGCAATGGCAAAACCCGCACAGGGCTCGCTTCAAGGTTCCCAATGAAAACAACAAACCTGCGGGGACAAGTGACGGTAGCTGATAGAATCTCCGACCATGGACGAGATCAGCGACTACCAACGGCTTCTGCTGAACGACACGCCCCTGCTGGACGTGCGCGCGCCCGTGGAGTTCGCGAAGGGCAGCTTTCCGGCGGCGGAAAACCTTCCGCTGCTCAACGACGATGAACGCCACCGGGTGGGCATCCGCTACAAGGAAGCGGGGCAACAGGCGGCCATCGACCTGGGCCATGAGCTGGTTCACGGAGAGCTCAGGGAAGAACGCATTGCCGCCTGGCGTGATTTCGCCCAACGGCATCCCGGGGGCGCGTTATTCTGTTTTCGTGGCGGACTGCGCTCGCGCATTGTCCAGGACTGGCTGCGCGAGGCCGGCGTCGACTACCCGCGCGTGGCCGGCGGCTACAAGGCCCTGCGCCGTTTTCTGCTCGACACCTTCGAGCAGGAGGTTCCGCGCACCGATTTCGAACTACTGGCCGGGCGCACGGGTACGGGCAAGACGCGGCTGATTCACGAATGGCCCGACGCCATTGATCTGGAAGGCCTGGCCCATCACCGGGGCTCCGCCTTCGGCCGTCGGCCCGGCGGCCAGCCGGCCCAGATCGATTTCGAGAACCGGTTGATCATTGCCCTGATGCGACAGCGTGCGCGCCATGCGGGCCCGGTACTGCTGGAAGACGAAAGCCATCTGATCGGCCGCTGTCATATTCCACCCACCCTGCAGGACAAGATGAAGGCCTCGCCCCGGATCGAGGTGGACGAGCCGCTGGACAGCCGCATCCAGGTCACCCTGGAGGACTTCGTGCTGAATCCGCTGGACGAATACCGCGCCTGGTACGGCGACGCCGAGGCGCAGCAGAAGCTGGGCGAGGAACTGCTGGCCGCGCTGGACCGCATTCGCAAGCGCCTGGGCGGCGCGCGCCATCAGGCATTGCGCGCGGAACTGGAAAACGCGCTGCGCGAGCAACAGGACCGCAACAACCCGGACGCCCACCGCGAATGGATCCGGGCCCTGCTGACGGACTACTACGACCCCATGTACGATTACATGCTCCGCAACCGTGGCGGCACGGTGCTCTTCCGGGGCCGCCGCGACCAGGTCCGAGCCTGGCTACGCGAGCGTGATGAGCAACGCGGCCGGGCGGAGCCAACCGCCCTCGGGGAAACCGGATCAAACGGCTGAATTCAGGGAATTGATCATGCGTGCAGGACAAACCGCAATCGCCACCCTGGCGCTGCTCGCCTGCGCCGGGGCCACGGCCGAACCCTTCACCTTTACCGCCATCCCCGATCAGGACGAATCCCGGCTGGTGAGCCGCTTTGGCAAGGTGGCTGAGTATCTGGAAGAGCATCTGGACACCCGGGTCAAGTATGTGCCCGTGAAGTCCTACACGGCCGCGGTCACCGCCTTCCGCAACAACGAGGTCCAGATGGCCTGGTTCGGCGGACTCTCGGGCGTGCAGGCGCGCCGGCTGGTACCCGACAGCCGCGCCATTGCCCAGGGGGCCGAGGACCGCGCATTCCGGACCTATTTCATTGCCCACGAAAAGGCGGGCCTGGAACCGGCCGAGGACTTCCCCGAGCAGATCGCCGGCAAGAGCTTTACCTTCGGCTCCAAGGGGTCTACCTCGGGCCGGCTTATGCCCGAGTTCCATATCCGCGACCACCTGGGCAAGCCGCCCGAGGAAGCATTCAAGCGGGTGGGTTTCAGCGGCGACCATAGCCGCACCATTGCGTTGGTGGACAGCGGCGCCTATGAAGTGGGCGCGGTCAATTTCAAGGTCTGGCAACAGGCAGTCGAAAGAGGCCGGGTCAACACGGACCGGGTACAAGTGATCTGGAAAACACCGCCCTACCCGGACTATCACTGGGTCATGCGTGGCGATGCGGATGATCGCTTCGGGTCCGGGTTTACCGCCCGGGTACGCGATATTCTGCTGAACCTGGACGATCCGGAAATCCTGAAAGCATTCCCGCGTTCGGAGTTCGTGCCGGCGTCCAATTCCGACTACCAGCCCATCCGGCGAACGGCCCATCAGATCGGCCTGCTGGACGAATGACCGCCTTCCGGTTTCGGGGCGAAACCCTCTGGCGCGGCTCCACCGCCGTGCTGCCCGAACTTCACCTGAGCCTGAACCCGGGCGAGAAGGTAGCGTTGCTGGGGCCCTCGGGCGCGGGCAAGACCACCCTGCTGGAAGCGCTGCGCGCCCGGGCCCTGCGTGATACGGCTTGGTGCCCTCAGGAACCGGCTCTGGTCCCGGCGCTCAGTGTCTTCCACAACATCTACATGGGTGCCCTGGAGCGCCACGGCACGCTCTATAACCTGCTCAACCTGATCCGCCCCACCGCCTACCAGAAACGGCGGGTGGGCGAGCTGGCCGGAGAACTGGGGCTGGCGGACAAGCTCCGGGTGAGCGTGGACCGGCTCTCCGGCGGTCAGGCCCAGCGCACCGCCCTGGGCCGGGCGCTGTACAGCGAGCGCCCCATTCTGCTGGCGGACGAACCCGTGTCCAGTCTGGACGAGGAACAGGCCGGCCGGCTGCTGCGCCTGGCCCTGGATCGTCACGAAACGGCCATAGTGGCGCTGCACCATCAGGAACAGGCCCTGAGCTGCTTCGACCGCGTCATCGGCCTGGCCGGCGGCCGCGTCCTGCTGGACGCACCGGCCGCGAAACTGGATCGGCGGGATCTGGCCGGTCTCTATCAATGAGCGCCGTCGAGACCACGGCCGGCGGCTGGCGCCGGGCCACGCTGCTGCTGGCGCTGGCCGGAGTGGCGGCCTTCGCCCTGGCGGATCTGGAGATCACCCGGGGCACACCCGGCGCGGAATTGCAGCGTCTGGCGTGGGGTTTCGTCACCCCGGATTTCACCGCCACGGAAGCCCTGGGCGAAGCGATCCTTCAGACCCTGGCCTTCGCCTTTCAGGGCGTGGCTCTGGGCGCGGCGGGCGGCTTCGTGCTGGCGCTGCTCTGGCACCGGCCCGGCGTACGGCTCTTCGCCGCCAGTATCCGCGCCGTCCACGAGCTCTTCTGGGGCCTGATCTTTCTCCAGATCACGGGCCTGTCGCCACTGACCGGCGTGCTGGCCATCGGCCTGCCCTATGCGGGCATCTTCGCCAAGGTCTTCGGCGAGTTCCTGGAGGAAGCGGACCCGCAACCCGCCGGGGCCCTGCCTGGCGGCACGAACCCGGTAACCACCTTTTTCGCCGCGCGCCTGCCGCTGGTCTGGAGCCGGTTCCGCGCCTACGGTGCCTACCGGCTGGAATGCGCCCTGCGCGCGGCAGCCATTCTGGGCTTTATCGGCCTGCCCACCCTGGGCTTTCATCTGGAAACCGCCTTCCGCGAAGGCGGCTACAGCGA
>CAZHGU010000077.1:0-6452 GCA_964532105.1 uncultured Alcanivorax sp.
GGGGTGGTTCAACAGCCTGTTTCCCTGACCCGCCGGTCTCGCCGACCCCATGAACCCGGCCGCTGTTTGCGCTAGAATCCGCGCTCGCGGATGCAGGCGCATCCCCCCCGAATCGTGGCAAACGAGGGCAAGGCACTATGAGCGATCGTATTCAGAAAGGGGCTCTGGAAATCGCCCCCGAGCTGCACCAGGTGGTGGAACAGGAGATCATTCCCGGCACGGGTGTGGACGCGGACCACTTCTGGGCCGAGCTGGAACGCATCCTGGCCGATTTCACCCCGCGCAACCGGGAACTGCTGCAAAAGCGCGTGGAAATTCAGGACAAGATCGACGCCTGGCATCGCGAGCGCCGGGGGCAGAAGATTGATCTGAACGAATACAAGCAGTTCCTCACGGAGATCGGCTATCTGCAGCCCGAGGGCGGGGACTTTCAGGTGTCCACGGACAAGGTGGATCCGGAGATCGCTACCGTCGCCGGCCCGCAGCTGGTGGTGCCCGTACGCAATGCCCGTTTTGCCCTGAATGCCGCCAACGCGCGCTGGGGCAGCCTCTATGATGCCCTCTACGGCACGGACATGATTCCCGAGACCGACGGCGCGGAGAAGGGCGGCGCCTACAATCCCAAACGCGGGGAAAAGGTCATCGCCTGGGCGCGTGGTTTTCTGGACGAGCATTTCCCGCTGGCCGAGGGCTCGCACAGCGACGCCACCCGTTACTGCGTGGACAACGGCAAGCTTGTGGTGCAGACCGGTTCGGGCGAAACCGGGCTCAGGGACACTGGTGCCTTTGCCGGGTACCGGGGCGACGCCGAGGGCCCCGAGGCCGTGCTGCTCATCAACAATGGTCTACACGCGGAAATCCAGGTTGATGCCGAGCATCCCATCGGCCGGGACGACGCGGCGCACGTCAAGGACGTGGTGCTGGAATCGGCGGTGACCACCATTCAGGATGCCGAGGACTCCGTGGCGGCCGTGGACGCCGAGGAAAAGGCCGAGGTCTATCGCAACTGGCTGGGCCTGATGAAGGGCACCCTGGAAGAACGCTTCGAAAAGGGCGGCCAGACGGTCACGCGCACCATGCATCCGGATCGCAACTATGTGGCCCCGGACGGTCAGCCCTTCTCTCTGCCGGGCCGCTCCACCATGCTGGTGCGCAATGTGGGTCATCTCATGACCAACGACGCGGTACTCTACAAGGGCGAGGAAGTGCCCGAGGGTATTCTCGACGGCATGGTTACCAGCCTGGCGGCCATGCATGATCTCAAGGGCACCGGCGAGCTGCGCAATTCCCGCGCCGGTTCGGTCTATATCGTCAAGCCCAAGATGCACGGTCCCGAAGAAGTGACCTTCAGCGTGCAGCTGTTCGCACGGATCGAGGACGCACTGGGGCTGGAACGCAACACCCTCAAGATCGGCATCATGGACGAAGAGCGCCGCACCACGGTGAACCTCAAGGCCTGCATCCGCGAGGCCAGCGAGCGCACCATCTTTATCAATACCGGCTTTCTTGATCGCACCGGCGACGAGATCCACACCTCCATGGAAGCCGGGCCCATGGTGCGCAAGGGCGAAATGAAGGCCCAGCCCTGGATCCAGGCCTATGAGGACTGGAACGTGGATATCGGTCTGGAATGCGGGCTGCGCGGCAAGGCCCAGATCGGCAAGGGCATGTGGCCCAAGCCCGAGGAAATGACGGCCATGTGGGAGGCCAAGACCAATCACCCCAATGCCGGTGCCAACTGTGCCTGGGTACCATCGCCCACGGCGGCTACCATCCACGCCATGCACTATCACCAGATCAATGTCATGGCGGTGCAGGAAGAAATCGAGAAGCGCCAGCGCGCTTCGATGGATGATCTGCTGACCATTCCGTTACTGGATCGGGAGCTCTCGGCGGACGAGATCCAGCAGGAGCTGGACAACAACGCCCAGGGCATTCTCGGCTATGTGGTGCGCTGGATCGACCAGGGCGTGGGCTGCTCCAAGGTGCCGGATATTACCGACAGCGCCCTGATGGAGGACCGCGCCACCTGCCGAATTTCCAGCCAGCATATCGCCAACTGGCTCTATCACGGCATCTGCTCGGAAGAGCAGGTGATGGAGACCATGAAGCGCATGGCCGCCGTGGTGGACCAGCAAAATGCCGGCGACCCGGGCTACCGCAACATGAGCCCGAGCTTCGACGACAGCCTGGCCTTCCAGGCGGCCTGTGATCTGGTGTTCAAGGGCCGTGAGCAGCCCAGCGGCTACACCGAGCCGGTGCTGCACCGGCGTCGTCGGGAGCTCAAGCAACGCTTCAGTGGTTAGAACACTGTGCAGCAGAGCCCGAAGGCCTGAGCGACATGCCGGATCATGGTGGCAGCCGGATTCCGGTGTCGAGCCAGACAAGCCCGCATCCGGCCCTGGCGGACAAGCTGGACCGTCATCTGGAGCGTCCCTGGCGGGCGCCGGTGGCGGCGCACAACCGCGCGGCCTTTGAGCGGGCTGAGCGGTGGCGGCTGGAGACCGGCCCGGAGCGGGACCTGATCCTGGATTCGGGCTGCGGGACGGCGTTGTCGTCGGTGCAGCTGGCCGAGGCGAATCCGGAGGCATTGGTCATGGGTCTGGATCAGTCCCGGGCACGACTGACGCGGGCCGGGAACCGGTTCCGTCTGCCGGCCAATCTGCTATTGCTGCGCGCCGAATGCGCGGATTTCTGGCGCCTGGCGCGAGCGCGGGGCTGGTCCGTGGACCGGCATTATCTGCTCTATCCCAATCCCTGGCCCAAGCCGGCCCACCTGGGCCGGCGCTGGCATGGGCATCCCGTTTTTCCGGATCTGTTGGCGCTGGGTGGTTTGCTGGAAGTGCGCAGCAACTGGTGGCTCTACCTGAAGGAGATGGCGCTGGCGCTGGAGCGGGCGGGGCGCCAGCCCGCGGGGCCGGAGTCGTTCAGCCCGGATGGCCTGCAGACCGATTTCGAGCGCAAGTATCATCGCAGCGGCCATCCGCTGTACCGCCTGCGCTGTGATCCTGGCGGGTAGCCGCAGTGGTCGGTAGTCGACCCTCTATTCGTTGTACCAACGTGCGTTTTCGGCATTTTGTTATCTGGTTCATATTATAAGCTGACCCTGTCTTCCAAGATAATAGGAAAGTATTAGACGGGAGTCATCGTCATGGCACTGGCCGAGCCGGATACCGAAATCGTTATGGAGGAGGCACCGGGTGCCCGGCGGATGCCGGAGGAGCTGGTTCGGCTGCCGCCGCTGGAGCGCTGGCGTCTGGAATCGAGCTTTTCGCAACAGAGCCGACTCAGGCGCTATAGCCGCAGTTTCGCCCTGTTCAACGGCCATTTCCTGGAAGTGCGGGAAGGGCGCAAGGGGCAGCAACGGCGGGCGGTGTTCAACCTGGCTTTTCTCGAAGCCGGTCCCGTGGCGCATCGTGTAATCGCCTGGCGCTGGATCGTCTTTACAGTGACGGCACTGGGTGCGGGCATCGCCGCCATGGCGGCCGGTATGCTGCTACCGGGTTCCGGGGCGCTGGCCGTGGGCATTCTGACGGCCTTCCAGGCGTTGCGACGCTCACGCTATCAATGGGTGTTTTATACCCATGTGGGTCGTGTTCCGGTTTTCGTGCTGGAGCCCGGCTGGCTGATGCAGGCGGATACCCGGCAATTCGCGGACCTGCTGAGCGAACGCATCGAGGGCGCGCACTGGCTGTTGCCGGAGGGACGGGATCGCCTGGCGGCGGTCATGGCCGAGCACCGGCGGTTGCATGACAGCGGCAGTGTTTCCACGCGTCGTTATGAACGTGCCAAGCAACGGATCATGCGGGGTTTTTCAACAGCCTGCTAAATGTAGAGCCGGCGGAGATCCGGATCCGGCTCGCCGCGTTCCCACCATTCGTCAAAATCCCGGGCCAGCTTCGGAGCCAGCCGTACGTCATGGAGATCCATGTGGCCGTCGGCCAGGCGCTGGTGGTCCGGGCGATACACCAGAGCACTTTCGTCCGCGACGATCCAGGCATCGCGGCGTCCCCGGTCCTCCGGGCCCAGCAGGCGCATTTCCATATAGCTGGGAAAGCGCTGGGCCAGATCAATCAGGCCGTGGCCGGAGCGTACCGCCGGGCCGGAGTCCTCCAGCAGCACGCGGATCCGGGCATAGCGGCTGCGGGTCAACCGGGCCAGCGCTTCCAGCGGTGCCGCTCGGTTGAGTAGTTCGGTATCCAGACGGGGCGCGAGGATGCGTACGGTGCGCCGGGCCTGTTCCAGCACCTCGTCCACGGCCGCCTGCAGTGCCTCCGGATCGGCGAGCCGTTGTTCGCCTTGCGGATTTTCGGGATCGTCGCCGGTCATCGCAGATCCTTGAACATCTGCCGATGGGGGATATCGGCCTCGATAAAGATGCCGCCACTCACACTGAACCCGGCGGCCTCATAGAAGTGCGTGGCCTGGGTCTGGGCGTGGAGATGGATCTCGGCCATGGAGCGCTGCCGGGCTTCGTTTTCCACGGCGTCCAGCAGGGCCTTGCCGATGCCCTGATGGCGCCAGGATTCGATTACGGACAGGCGGCTGATCTGCCCGGAGGGCAGCAGGCGCACACAGCCGATGGGCGTGCCGTCGTCCGCGCGGGCGAGAAAGTGAATGGACTCCGCGTCCTCGCCGTCCCATTCCAGGTCTTCGGGCACACCCTGTTCCTCGATGAAGACCGCCCGGCGCACCGCGGCCAGATCCGCTTCGTGGTCGGACCAGGAGACCCGTTCGATCCGGACGTTGGCGTTATTGGCGTCAGGCGCGTTCGAAGTAGCCGTCATTGATCCATTCCTCCAGTAACGCTTCTCCGCGAGCCGTGAGAACCCCGGCCAGCTCCGCCTCGCTGATGCGCCGCTTGCGGGCGAGCAGCTCCGCCAGGGCTTCTTCTTCCGGGGCCAGTACCCGGCGGTGGCCGTTGATCCAGAGTTCGGGGCCCTGTTCGCCCATCTGCAGCACCAGTCGCACACCGCCGTGGCGCACCAGGGCGGTGTCGGGTGCGCGGGCGCGAATATGCCCCATATCAACGGCGAAGTCGAGACTCGCCTGTCGGGGTTCGCTCAACAGGGCTCCCAACGCTTCCGCGCGGAGGCCGGGCTCGTCCAGCAGGGCGGTGCCGGTGCGGGCCAGTGCTTCACGGTCCGCGTCTTCCAGCCGGGCGGGCGAGGCCGGCGGTGCGCGGTCGGCATCCGTCCAGAGCTGTTTCGGGCTCCGGCTCAGGGCCGTATCGGTGAGCCGTTCCAGCACATCCGCGGCGCTCGGTGCCCGGAAGCCCACGGACCAGGTGACGCAGTCGCCGCCTTCGGCCGTACCCCAGTGTGCGCGCCAGGGCGGTACATAGAGCACATCGCCGGGTTCCAGCACGAACTCTTCGGTGACGGGCATGTCCTCGAGCAGCCGCAATCCGCCGGCGTCGCGCTGGGGCGTATCCGGATCACAGATCGGTCCCAGCCGCCAGCGCCGCCGGCCCCGGGCCTGGACCAGAAAGACATCATAGCGGTCGAAATGCGGGCCCACACCACCGCCGTTGCCGGCGCAGCTGATCATGATGTCGTCCAGCCGCCAGGCGGGCAGGAAATCGAAGCTGTCCAGCAGCAGGGACACCTCGGTGAGATAGCAATCCACGGACTGCACCAGCAGGGTCCAGTTGCGCTCGGGCAGGGCGGTGAGTTCGTCTTCGGTAAAGGGGCCGTGTTCCAGCGACCAGCCCTTTTCCTCGGAGCCGCGCACCAGCCGGGCCTCCACACCCGGTTCCAGAGCGAGTCCGGCCAGCAGATCCGGCTCCGGATGGTCGAGCCCCGAGGCCGCGCCGCGCAGCACCAGCGGCTCGCGCTGCCAGTACCGGCTCAGAAACTCGTCCGCCGGCAGGGGCAGCCGGAATGCGGGCAGGGCCGCAGCCATCAGTTTTCGCGGGCCTGATCCGCCGCGTTGCCGGTATAGGTGGACGGCGTCAGGGCGCGCAGACGCTCACGGGCTTCTTCGGGAATGTCCAGGCTGTCGATCAGCGCCAGCAGCTTGTCATGGGTGACGCCCTGGCCGCGCGTGAGTTCCTTGAGCCTTTCATAGGGGTTTTCCACGCCATAGCGGCGCATGACGGTCTGCACCGGCTCGGCCAGCACTTCCCAGGCGTCGTCCAGGTCCCGGGCCAGATGCTCGGTGCTTACCTCCAGTTTGCCCAGCCCCTTGAGCGTGGCTTCCAGGGCAATGAGGGTATGAGCCAGCCCCACCCCCAGGTTCCGCAGCACCGTGGAATCGGTGAGATCGCGCTGCCAGCGGGAGACGGGCAGTTTGGCGGCCAGATGGTCCATGAGCGCATTGGCCATGCCCAGATTGCCCTCGGCGTTCTCGAAATCGATGGGATTGACCTTGTGGGGCATGGTGGACGAGCCCACTTCGTCCGCCACGGTTTTCTGGCCGAAATAGCCCAGCGAGATATAGCCCCAGATATC
>CAZHGU010000078.1:0-6428 GCA_964532105.1 uncultured Alcanivorax sp.
CGGCGGGCGTGAACCACAAGACGGCGGAGCTGGATTTTCGGGAACGAATCACCTTTGCCTCCGAGGACCTTGCCGCTGCGTTGCATTCCCTGGTGGAGGTGCCGGGCGTAAGCCAGGCCGTGCTGCTGTCCACCTGCAACCGCACCGAATGCTATTGCCTGGTGGAGAACGAACCGGATTTGCCGGCCTGGCTGGCGGACTGGCATCACCTTGACCCCGAGGATCTGGGCCGTCACTGGTACAGCTATTATGACGAGGATGCGCTGCATCACATGATGCGTGTGGCTGGCGGGCTGGATTCCATGGTGCTGGGTGAACCCCAGGTGCTGGGGCAGATGCGCGACGCCCATGCCCGGGCGCAGGAAACGGGTACCCTGGGCCATGAACTGGCGGGCTATTTCGAGCAGGTCTTTTCCGTGGCCAAGCGTATCCGCACCGAGACCGATATCGGTGCCCACGCCGTGTCCGTGGCCTATGCGGCGGTGTCCTTTGCGCGCCATATTTTCGCCGATCTGAGCAGCAATCATGCCCTGTTGATCGGCGCGGGCGAAACCATTGAACTGGCGGCGCGCCATTTGCGGGATCTGGGGGTGCGCGAGCTGATTATCGCCAATCGGACGGGCGAACGCGCGGAGGAGCTCGCCGCGGAAGTGGGCGGCCGGGCCATTACGCTGGACGAACTGCCGCAATGGCTGCCCAGCGCGGATATCCTGATTTCGTCCACGGGCAGCCCCGAGGCCCTGCTGGACAGGAACATGGTCCAGCGCGCGCTCAAGCAGCGCCGGCACCGGCCCATGTTCATGGTGGATATTGCCGTGCCCCGGGACATTGCCCCGGAAGTGGGCGAGTGGGACGACGTCTACCTCTACACCGTGGACGATCTCCATGAGGCCATCGAGGAAAACATCCGTCAGCGGCGCCAGGCGGCGGCCGCCGCGGAACAGCTGATCGACCGGGCCCTGCGCGATATCCAGCGCGAAACCCGCGAACGCCAGGCCGTGGACACCTTGCGCGGTTACCGCGAACAGGTTATGGCCCTGGGCGACGCGGAACTCGAACGGGCGTTGCGCCAACTCAACAAGGGTGAGGACGCCGAAGAGGTGCTCAGCCGGTTCCGGCACAACCTGATCAACAAGATCCTGCACCAGCCCAGTGTCCAGCTGCGTCGGCTCGCCGCCGAGGATCGTCAGGAAGCACTGGAACTGGCGCGGGAACTCCTGCTGGGCGAAAACGGCGACGAGGACAACGACTGAAGCCATGCAGAAAAGCCTGGAGGACAAGCTGGATCGCGTGGCCGAACGCCACGAGGAAGTGGGGCATCTGCTCTCCGATCCGGAGGTGATCGGCGATCAGAACCGCTTCCGGGATCTCTCCCGCGAGTTCGCCGAACTCGAGGACGTGGTGGGCTGCTATGAGCGTTATCGGCGCACCCGCCGGGATCTGGAAGCCGCCCGCGCCATGGCGGAAGACAGCGACGAGGCCATGCGCGAGATGGGCCGCGAGGAAGTCGAGGCCTGCGAGCAGCGCCTGGCGGAACTCGAGGACGAGCTGCAGCGGCTCATGCTGCCGAAAGATCCCAGGGATCGAGCCAGCGTTTACCTGGAAATTCGCGCCGGCACCGGCGGCGACGAGGCGGCGCTGTTCGCCGGCGATCTCTACCGCATGTACAGCCGCTATGCCGAACAGCAGGGCTGGCGGGTGGAAGTGGTCCAGACCAGCGAGGGCGAGCAGGGCGGCTACAAGGAAATCATCACGCGGGTGGCCGGCGACGGCGTGTTCTCCAAGCTCAAGTTCGAATCCGGCGTGCACCGGGTACAGCGCGTGCCCGCCACCGAATCCCAGGGCCGGATTCACACCTCCGCGTGCACCGTGGCGGTCATGCCCGAGGCGGAAGGCGTCGAGGAAGAAACGCTGCGCAACGAGGATCTGCGCATCGACACCTACCGTTCTTCCGGGGCCGGCGGTCAGCACGTGAACACCACGGATTCGGCCGTTCGTGTGACCCATCTGCCCACGGGCGTGGTGGTGGAATGCCAGGACGGGCGCAGCCAGCACAAGAACAAGGACAAGGCCCTGTCCCTGCTCCAGGCGCGGCTCATGGACATGCGCCAGCGCGAGCAGGAGCGTGAACAGGCCGCCGAACGCAAGTCCCAGGTGGGCTCCGGGGACCGTTCCGAGCGCATCCGCACCTACAACTTTCCCCAGGGCCGGCTGACCGACCACCGCATCAATCTGACCCTGTACAAACTCAATGACATCGTGGCCGGGAATATGGATGATGTAATCAATGCCCTGGTGGCCGAGGACCAGGCCCGCAAACTGGCGGAGTTGGCCACGGCCGATGACTGATCGCCCGCATTAAGGAGCCGGCATGGCACGGGTGGATGAACTGCTGCGCGCCGCCGGCGAGGAACTGGCTCCGGTGTCCGAAACCGCGCGGCTGGACGCGGAAATGCTGCTCGCCCGGGTGCTCACCTGCAACCGTGCCTGGCTCTATACCTGGCCCGAATACGAACTCGAGGAAGCGGATGAGCAGGGCTTCCGGGAGCTGGTGGCCGAACGCGCCCGGGGCATGCCCGTGGCTTATTTGCTGGGCGAGCGCGAATTCCTTGATCATCGTTTCCGGGTCACGCCGGACAGCCTGATTCCACGCCCCGATACCGAATTGCTGGTGGAAGTGACGCTGGAGCTGTTCACGCACCAGCAGGTCACCGTGGCGGATCTGGGCACCGGCTGCGGTGCCGTGGGGATCAGCCTGGCGCTGGCACGGCCGGGCTGGCGGGTCATCATCACGGATATCGAGGAGCCGGTGCTGAACCTGGCCCGGGAAAACGCCCGCCGGCTGGCGGCGCGCAATGTCATCCCGCAACACTCGGACTGGCTGGACGAAGTGGACGGCCCTCTGGATGCGGTGGTAAGCAATCCCCCCTATGTGCCCGAGTCGGATCCCCATCTGGATGCCGGCGATGTGCGCCATGAACCGCGCGCGGCCCTGGCCGCCGGCCCGGATGGACTGGACGCCATCCGCGCCATTATCGCCGATGCGCCCGAACGTCTGGCGCCGGGCGGCCGGCTGGTGCTGGAGCACGGCCATGATCAGGGCGAAGCCGTGCGTGCTTTAATGGAGGAAGGCGGTTTCACGGACATCGAAACCCGGCGTGATCTGGCCGGACAGGAGCGCGTAACTCATGGCCGAAACCGGCTTCAGTGACAATCAGGTACTGCGCTACAGCCGCCAGCTGCTGGTGCCCGGCTTCGATCTGGACAGCCAGCAGGCCCTGGCCAATGCCCGGGTACTGATCGTGGGCGCCGGCGGGCTGGGCTGCCCGGCCGCGCTTTATCTCGCTGGCGCGGGCGTCGGCTCGCTGACGCTGATGGATCCGGACCGAGTGGAAGTGCACAACCTCCACCGGCAGGTCGCTTTCCGGCAGGCGGATCTGGATCGGTCCAAGGCACAGGCGCTGGCGGATCAGCTGGGCGAACTGAATCCGGAAGTTCATTGCACCGTGCGCGAAGAGCGCGCCGATGAAAGCGTGCTGGATTCGCTGGTACCGAACATGGATCTGGTGCTGGACTGCACGGACAACTTTGCCGCCCGCCGCGCCATCAACCGCGCCTGTGTCCGTGCGGCCATGCCCTTCGTCTCGGGCGCGGCCATTCGCCGGGAAGGTCAGCTGGCGGCCTTCGACCGCCGCCGGAGCGACAGCGCCTGCTATGCCTGCCTCTACGGCGACAGCGAAGGCGGCGATGAACGCTGCGCCGAATCCGGCATCCTGGGCCCGGTGGTGGGCCATGTGGCCAGCTTTCAGGCACTCATGGCGCTGTACCTGCTGACCGGGCAACCGGTGCCGCAGAAACTGCACCGCTTTGACGGGGAAAAGCTGGAGTGGCGCAGCGCCGGTTTCAGCCGGGACCCGGACTGTCCCGTGTGTGGTTCAGTTGCGCGTTAACGCGAGACCGTAAACCAGAAGATCACCCGGGGTTTGCTGTTCGCGCTTGCCTTGTAGACACCGCGGCCGAGCAGGGTCTGTTCGTCGATAAAGCGCACCTCGTCGGTGAGCCCGCGCATGATGCGCGGATTCTCCGGGCGGTCGTAGTTGATGTTGATCACCTGCAGGTCCGGGTCCAGCTGGCTGGGCCCGATGGAGGCATGGTAGTAGCCCGTGCGGATGCGCCCGAGAAAGCGGTTGTTGCCCTCGAAGACGCCGCCCTCCAGCGGCCGGAACTGCTTGGTGTGGCCCAGAAAACGCACCGGCACCGGGCCCAGCAGGCCCTTGACGGTCCAGTCGCCGGTCAGCTCCAGGCTCTGCGGCACACTGCCGGCGAAAAACTGTTCGCGATAACTCATGATGGTGCTCCCTCATTGCGGCGGCTATTGTGCCTGAAAGGCGCCGTTGGCGCTTACCCGTACGCGACAGGGAGATACGCCTTTCGAGGCAAGTTCCTTCAACTGGCGATGCGGGCCATCATTCAAAGCTCGCGCCGCAGGCATCGCCAATGGCCCGTTCAACCAGCATGGGACCTCCGCCGGGCATTTCACTGACGTCGGGATTCCGGAGTGCTAGGGTAGCAGCAAGCCTGCGGGGATTGGTTTCCGAGGTGCCCGCGTGAATGTTTCAGGGAGAGTTTTAATGCGTTGTCTGGTGATTGTGCTGTCCATGCTGTTTTCGTTGTCGGCCTGTGCCGAGGATTCGGCGGATTATCCCCATCCGGTAAAGAGTTTTACGTTCGAAAGCCAGCGCCAGGAACTGGAAATGGCCTACATGGATGTAAAGCCGGACGGTGAATCAAGGGGCACCTTTGTGCTGCTGCACGGCAAGAACTTCAACGGCGCCTACTGGCATCAGACCATTGATTTTCTGGTGGAGCAGGGCTATCGGGTAGTTGCGCCGGATCAGATCGGTTTCGGGCGTTCTTCGCTGCCGGAGCACTATCAGTACAGTTTCGCGCAACTGGCGGCCAATACGCGGGTCCTGCTGAATCAGCTGAATGTGGATAATGCCCGTGTCATGGGCCATTCCATGGGCGGCATGCTGGCCACGCGCTTTGCGCTGCAGTATCCGGATTTCACGGACAAGCTGGTGCTGCTGAACCCCATCGGTCTGGAGGACTGGCGCGCCAAAGGGGTGCCCTATGTTTCCATCGACCAGATCTATCAGGCGGAGTTGCAAAAGGACTACGAAAGCATCAAGGCGTATCAGAAGAGCAGCTATTACGACGGCAGCTGGGAAGCCGATTACGAACCCTGGGCGCGCATGCTCGCCGAGCAGTACCAGGGGAAAGAGGGCGAGCGTTTCGCCTGGAACATGGCGCTGACCGCGGACATGGTGCTCTCCCAGCCGGTGGTCCATGATTTCGACCGGCTGGAAGTGCCCGCGGTGCTGATGATCGGACTGCGTGATCGCACCGCCATCGGCCGGGATCAGGTGGACGAGGAGCTGGCCCGGGAGCTGGGCGATTATCCCGAGCTGGGCAAGGCGGCCGCGGAACGCATTCCGGAGGCGCGCCTGATCGAATTCGACGATGTGGGACATCTGCCCCATATCGAGGCGCCCGAACGTTATCGGGAAGCGCTGGGCTCGGTGATTGCTGAAGACTCAGGCGGGTAGACGCGCCGCCACGGCATCGAGAAAACTCTGCATGTCCGCCACTTCTTCCTTCTCGGGGGCATTGGTCTTGCCCTTGAGATCCGGGGTGACGATGTAATCGTCCACGGTGTGGATCAGCGCCTGCTTGAGTCCGTGGGCATAGTTCTGCAGCGCCTCGTTGTGTTCGCGTTCGCCGATGGTTTCCAGGGCATTGGCCACGGCATAGATCAGCGCCGAAGGATTGAAGTGCGCTTCCCGGCCGTCCGTTTCCAGGTACTTCATGTACAGATCATGGGCCGTGCCATGGGGTGCCTCGAAGAGCATGGTGCCGTTCTTGCTCTCGATAATGGAACTGGCCGTGGCGAGACTGCCGCCCAGCGCCGCCGAAATATCCGAGAAAATATCGCCGTCCAGGTTCTGGGCCGGATAGAGCGCGTTGCGCGGCGGATCCGTAATCATCTTGATGAGCTGACTGGACGGACGCATGATCATGAAGGACGGCGGCGGCGTGCCCGCCTGGGCCAGCTCGCGGCGCACATCGGTAATGATGGTGCTGTAGACCTCGTCGTATTCCATGTATTCGCGCTTGAGGCCGAAGTAGACTTCCTTGTCCTTGCGCGAGGCGTCGCGGAAGACCTGGCTGATCCAGTCCTTGATGGCTTCCTGGTCATTGGACATGAGCAGCAGCGGATCGCCCTGTTGCACGCGGCGCACATGCTTTTCGTCACCGTCGACGATCACCTTGAGCAGCCCGTCCTCGTGGACCGCCATGTTGAAGCTGCCGTACTGGTCGCCGCCGCCGGCGCTCATGCGCGAGATGGAGACATGGGCCTTGCGGTC
>CAZHGU010000079.1:0-6403 GCA_964532105.1 uncultured Alcanivorax sp.
CACGTACAGCATGGCCGCGATCGAGCCCTTCATGTCCGCCGCCCCCCGGCCCTGGAGCATGCCGTCTTCGATGCGCGGCTCGAAGGGCGGATTGTCCCAATCCGCCTCGTCACCCGGTGGCACCACATCGGTATGACCAGCAAAGACCAGCAAGGGCCCCTGATCCCCGCGCCGGGCCCAGAGGTTGTTCACTTCTTCAAAGGGCAGGGACTCGCAGACGAAGCCCAGTGCGGCAAGCTTTTCCGCCAACCAACCCTGACACCCAGCGTCGTCCGGCGTCACCGAACGGCGGCGGATCAGTTCCTGTGCATGGTCCAGTGTGCGCGAGTTCATTCGCCGGCTTCCTGCTGGGTGGATTTAATTGTGCTTGTGCAACTCCTCGTTGAGTGCCACCGCGTTCTTGTTGGTCAGGCACTCCACGGCGCCGGTTTCGGAGTTGCGGCGGAAGAGCAGGCTGTTCTGGCCGGCCAGTTCGCGCGCCTTGACGGTCTGTACCACGTCGCCGTTTTCGTCCTTGAGGATTACCTTGGTGCCGGCGGTGAGATACAGGCCCGCTTCCACGGTGCAGTGGTTGCCGAGCGGTATGCCCACGCCGGCATTGGCGCCCAGCAGGCAGCCTTCGCCCAGCGAGATCACCACATTGCCGCCGCCGGAGAGGGTGCCCATGGTGGACGCGCCGCCGCCGATGTCCGAGCCCTTGCCCACGAAGACGCCGGCGGAGATCCGGCCCTCGATCATGCCCGGGCCTTCGGTGCCGGCGTTGAAGTTGATGAAGCCCTCGTGCATGACGGTGGTGCCTTCGCCCACATAGGCGCCCAGGCGCACCCGGGCCGTGTCGGCGATACGCGCGCCCTTGGGCACCACGTAGTCGGTGATCTTGGGGAACTTGTCCACGGCATGGACTTCCAGCAGGCCGCCATTGAGCCGAGCCATGAGTTGGCGCTCGGGCAGTTCGTCCAGATCCACCGCGCCCTCGTTGGTCCAGGCCACATTGGGCAGCAGCGGAAAGATGCCGCTCAGCACCACGCCGTGCGGCTTGACCAGCCGGTGCGAGAGCAGATGCAGCTTGAGGTAAGCCTCCGGGGTGGAGCTGGGTTCGGCGTCGGTTTCCAGAATGGTCAGCACCACGGGCTTGTCCGATTCCTGCAGGGCGACGGCATAGCTGGCCTGGTGTTCATGGCCGGCCGAGCGCCACTCGCGCGCGAGATGCACGATCTGGCGATGGGTGAGCTGAAAGGCCGCGTTGCCGCCTTCATAACCCAGCTCCTCGCGGATGGAATCCACGATGGAAGCCGGCGGATGCAGTTCCGGGTCCGGGTAGAAGACTTCCAGCCAGTCCTCGTTGCGGTTCTGGGTGCCGCAGCCCAGTGCCAGCGCGAAATAGTCACTCATAGCAGACTCAACCTTTTTCCAGAATGCTTTGCCATTGATCCGTGTCGAACCCGGCCACGACTTTTGTCGGCGTTTCCAGCAGGGGGCGCTTGATCAGGGCCGGTTCTTCCAGCGCCTGCGCGAGGGCATGATCCGCGTCCATGTGCGCACGCACGTTTTCGGGCAGCTTGCGCCAGGTGGTGCCGCGCCTGTTGATCACCGTGTCCCAGCCCAGCCGCTCGATCCATGCTTCCAGCCGTTCTTCCGGCACGCCCTCCTTGCGCAGATCATGGAAACGGTAGTCGTAGCCCTGTTCGTCCAGCCACTTCCAGGCCTTGCGGCAGGTGTCGCAGTTCTTGATGCCGTAAACTGTAATACTCACAGGCCCTCCACAAAGGCGCGAATCCGCCGCGCGCCCTCGGCGCACTCTTCCTCGCCGTCCACCAGCGCCATGCGTACCCGGTTCGCACCCGGATTGGCGCCGTTGACGGAACGCGATAGATAACGCCCGGGCAGCACCTGGACGTTCTGTTCGCGCAGCAGTTCGCGGGTAAAGGTTTCATCGTCCAGCGGTGTTTCCGGCCAGAGATAAAAACCCGCTTCCGGGGCCGATACCTTAAGCACGTCGCCGAGAATGTCCAGCACCGTGGCGAATTTGCGCCGGTAGGCGGCGCGGTTTTCGGCCACATGATCCTCGTCGGACCAGGCGGCGATGCTGGCCTTCTGGTGATGCAGCGGCATGGCGCAGCCCTGATAGGTGCGGTAGAGCCGGTAGCGTTCCAGAATCGAGGCGTCGCCGGCGGCGAAGCCCGAGCGCAGGCCCGGCAGGTTGGAGCGCTTGGACAGTGAATGAAAGGCCAGGCAGCGGCGGAAATCCGTGCGGCCCATCTCCGCCGCCGCCTGCAGCAGGCCGGGCGGCGGGTTGCGGTCATAGATCTCGGAATAGCACTCGTCCGACACGATCACGAAATCGTGCCGGTCGGCGAGGGTGATCAGATGCTGGAGTTCCGCCACGGACAGCACGGCGCCCACCGGATTGCCGGGGGTGCAGAGAAAGAGCACCTGGCACTCATTCCAGGCCTGCTCGGAGACCGCGTCCAGTTCCGGGCGGAAACGGTTTTCGGCGGTGCAGGGCAGATAGTCCGGTTCGGCGCCGGCGAGCAGGGCCGCGCCTTCGTAGATCTGATAGAAGGGATTGGGCATGAGTACGCGGCCCGGCCGATGCCGGTCCACCATGGCCTGGACAATGCTGAACAGCGCCTCCCGGGTGCCGGTCACGGGCAGCACCTGGGTATCCGGTTCCATCCGGGCCGGGGCGAAACGCCGCTCGATCCAGCCGGCAATGGCCCGGCGCAGTTCGGGCGTGCCGGCGGTGGCCGGATAGCGACTGAGTTGATCGGCATGTTCTTCCAGGGTGCGGAGCACGAAGGCCGGGGCCGGATGCCGGGGTTCGCCGATGGACAGGGCCACCGGGGGCTTGTCCGCCGGGGTGACATCGGCGAGCAGGTGCCGGAGCTTTTCGAAGGGATAGGGATGAAGCCGTTCGAGATCCGGGTTCATGGGCTCAGTTCGTCTGCTTTTCCCGGGTGGCGTCCAGCTCTTTCTGCAGAGCCGCGCGCAGCTTTTCGCACAGGTCGGGGTCGCTCACCGGTTCACCGTTCTGGCCGGTGACAAAGAAGACGTCTTCCGCCTTCTCGCCCAGGGTGGTAATGCGCGCGTTGTGCACCTGCAGTTCGAAATTGCTGAACAACCGGCCGATGCGCGCGAGCAGGCCGGGCCGGTCCAGGGTCTGGACATCCACCACCGTATGGTCATGGGCCAGATCATTGCTGATCACCACCTGGGTGGGCACATCGAAATGCTTGTTCCGGCGCGGCATCCGGCGCCGGGCGATTTCGCCGAAATCTTCCGGCATGGCCAGGGTTTCGGTCAGCGTCTTGCGGATCTGCTCGATGCGTTGCGGATCATCGCCGATGGGGGTGCCGTTCTCGTCCAGTACCACATAGGTATCCAGGCTGAAGCCGTCCGCCGAGGTGATAATGCGCGCGTCCATGATGGTCAGGCTCAGCTGGGTGAGCGCGTTCACCGTGGCGGCGAACAGATTCTGGGTATCGGGCGTGTAGACAAAGATCTGGGTGCCGCCCTGATGATGATCGGCGGAGTCGCGGATGAGCACCATGGGTTCGTCCGCCGAGCCGGTGCGGCGCAGCATGGCTTCGGTGTGCCAGGCGATATCCGCGGCCGTTTCGCGCAGGAAGTATTCCTCGCCGATGCCCGACCAGAGCTGGTCCACTTCCTCGCGCGAGACCTGGTGCTGTTCCAGGATTTCCAGGGCGTTGTGCTTGGTTTCGGCGATCCAGTCCTGCTTGTTGGGCGGGTTGTTCAGTCCCCGGCGCAGGGCGCGCTTGGTCTCGGTATACAGCTGGCGCATCAGCGAGGCGCGCCAGGAATTCCACAGCTGCGGATTGGTGGCGTTGATATCCGCCACCGTCAGTACATAGAGATAGTCCAGATGAACCAGGTCGCCCACCTGGCGGGCGAACTCGTGCACCACGTCCGGGTCGGAGATGTCCTTGCGCTGGGCGGTGACGGACATGAGCAGGTGATTGCGCACCAGCCAGGCGACCAGCTTGGTGTCCCAGGCGGTGAGGCCGTGCCGTTCGCAGAAGGCGATGGCGTCGTCGGCGCCCAGTTCCGAGTGGTCGCCACCGCGGCCCTTGGCGATGTCGTGATAGAGCCCGGCGATATAGAGCAGTTCGGATTTGGGCAGCCGGTAGAAGACATCACAGGCCAGCGGGTACTGCTCGCGCTCTTCCTCGTGGCGGAAGCGGCGCATGTTCTTGACCACCAGCAGGGTATGCGCGTCCACGGTGTAAATGTGGAACAGATCGTACTGCATCATGCCGATGATGCGCCCGTATTCGGGCAGGTACTGGCCCAGAATGCCGTAGCGCTTCATGCGCCGCAGCTGGGTAAAGAGCGCATGGGGCGAGCGCAGCAGCTCCATGAAGAGTTCGGTGTTGGCCGGATCGGCGCGGAAGTCGTCGTCGATCAGTTTGCGGTTCTCGATGAGCCGGCGCACCGTGGATGCGCGCACGCCCCGGATTTCCGGATTGCGCGCGAGCATGAGAAAGATCTCGAGCAGCGCCGAGGGATGACGGCTGAAGGTGTCTTCCGCGGTGACTTCGATATAGTCATTGCGCACCTGGAAGTGACGGCTCAGCGGGCGCACCCGCTGGGGCTGGTCCTGCTGCAGGATAGCCTCGTCGAAGAGCTGCAGCAGCAGTTCATTGAGCATGGACATGCCCAGCGCCACCCGGTAGTAGCGCTTCATGAACTGCTCCACGGCCAGGTTGACGTCCGTATCCTCGTAGCCGAGCAGCGCGGCTACCTGGCGCTGGTAGTCGAACAGCAGCCGGTTTTCGTTGCGCCCGCTCAGCTGATGCAGGGCCCAGCGGATCTGCCACAGGTACTGCCGGCATTTCCGGAGAATGCCGTATTCGTTGTCGTGCAGGAATCCCAGCCGTACCAGCGCTTCCAGGCGGCTTTCGCCGAAATAGCGCTGGGCCACCCAGTTCACCATCTGCAGGTCGCGCAACCCGCCCGGCGCGTTCTTCACGTCCGGCTCCAGGTTGTATTCGGTGTCGTGGTACTTGCGGTGCCGGGCGAGCTGCTCCTCCCACTTGGCGCGGAAGAAGGGCTCCGGCGGCCACATCCGGCGCGGACTGGTGCGCTCGACCAGATCCGCGCGCAGCGCGTCCGGGCCGGCCAGGGTGCGTGATTCCATCAGATTGGTGGCCACGGTGATGTCCTGCTCGGCCAGCGCGATACAGTCCTCCAGGGTGCGCATGGCGTGGCCGATTTCCAGGCCCGTGTCCCAGAGAAAGGCGACGAAGGCCTCCAGCCGCTGACGCTCCGTATCCGAGGGTTCCCCGGCGAGCAGCATAAGCACGTCCACATCGGAACACGGATGCAGCTCGCCGCGGCCGTAGCCGCCCACGGCTACCAGCGACAGGGGCGCCTCGTGCAGCCGGTAGTAGTGCCAGCCGGCTTCCAGCAGGGTATCCACGCGCTCGGCCCGGCTCGCCACCAGTTCCTCGATGCCGGTGTGCGGGAAAGCACGGTTCAGCGCTTCCTGCTCCTGTTCGAGCCATTCGCGCGCCACGGTTTCCGGCTGCTCGCTCGCCTGCAGGCGGGCCAGCAGCCCCTCGGTGTCCAGCTCCGGTGCCGGCGGTGGCGCGAGGGCTTCGTCGTCCATCTCAGGCGGGCCCCGGCAGGTCGGTTTCCTCGGCCCGGCGGGTGAGCACGTCCGGCCCGTTGGCCGTGCAGGCGATGGTGTGCTCCCACTGAGCGGAGGGCTTGTGATCGCGCGTGACCACGGTCCAGCCGTCCGGCAGCATGCGGGTGTGGGGCTTGCCGGCGTTGATCATGGGCTCGATGGTGAAGACCATGCCTTCCTCCAGCTCCAGCCCGGTGCCCGGCTTGCCGTAGTGCAGGACCTGGGGCTCCTCGTGAAAGCCCTCGCCGATGCCGTGGCCGCAGAACTCGCGCACCACGGAGAAGCGCTGAGCCTCGGCGTGCTGTTGAATGGCGTTGCCGATATCGCCCAGGCGCGTGCCCGGGCGCACCAGCTTGATCCCCTCGAGCATGCATTCGCGCGTGACGTCCACCAGGCGCTGGCCCAGCACACTGGGCTCGCCGGCATAGAACATCTGGCTGGTGTCGCCGTGCCAGCCGTTCTTGATCACGGTCACGTCGATATTGACGATATCGCCTTTCTTCAGGGTCTTCTTGTCGTTGGGGATGCCGTGGCAGATGACCTGATTGACCGAGATGCACACGGACTTGGGGAAGCCGCGATACCCCAGACAGGCCGGAATGGCGCCCTGTTTGTTGACAATATGGTCATGGCAGATGCGGTCCAGCTCGGCGGTGGTCACGCCCGGCTGGACGTACTCGCCGATCATTTCCAGCACTTCCGCCGCCAGGCGCCCGGCCTCGCGCATCTGCTCGATCTGCTCTGGGGTTTTGA
>CAZHGU010000080.1:0-6354 GCA_964532105.1 uncultured Alcanivorax sp.
GCGACAGACGAAAAATGGCGATGGCAAATTCGCGAATGCGCGGGACCAGAAGTTCCAGGACGGCTCTTGGCGGAGCCGTTTTTAATTCTTGAAGACATACAAGAGCGTGGCCTTGCCGCGATTCATGCGGTGGCGCCATCTTCAGCCCGACCTCCTCTGTATCCCCCTTTGCCAAGGGGGATCCGCTTCCTCCCTTGGTAAAGGGAGCACCGAGGAGGGAGCAACGGAAGAAGCCTGGGCGGCATCTTCAGGACAACCCTCTTTGTTTCCTCCTTGTGACTTTCGGTTTTGTTCGGGGGAGGGACTGGCGTCGTTCCGGAGCTATCCGGATGGCACGGCGGATGCTCGAAAATCGTGGCGCCTCGGGCTTTCAGAACAGGGATTTAGATTGACACCGGGGCTGTGCGGAATTATATTGTGCGCCCGGTTTGGGGGCGGCCGTGCTTGTTGGCGGGCTGCCCGAAACGCCGAAGGAAGTCATCGACCTTCGGCGTTGTGAGCCCGACCTTGATGAGGGCATCGGGCTCACGGTGGATGTTTTGGTTTAGATGCGGGGTGGAGCAGTCTGGTAGCTCGTCGGGCTCATAACCCGAAGGTCGTAGGTTCAAATCCTGCCCCCGCTACCAAACATAGCGTCTGCCTGAAGTTCGGCAGGCGGTACGAAAGCCCCTCGTCGCAGGGGCTTTTTATTGGGGGGTCCGGGACCGCCCGTACCGTCGTCGGAAGGCAGGCCGGCACCGATGGGCTTTATGCCCATTTTTTATTTGTGCCGGAACAAAGCGGAAACTTCATGACAGCCAGGGTGGAACAGATTCAGGCTCTGCTGGATCCGGTGGTGGAAGCCATGGGGTTCGAGCTCTGGGGAGTTCGCTACTTCCAGGGCAAACAGAATATATTGCGCCTCTATATAGACAGTGAGGCGGGCATTACCGTGGATGATTGCGCGGATGTCAGCCATCAGGTCAGTGGTGTGCTGGATGTGGAGGAGCCCATCCAGGCCGAGTATGTACTGGAAGTGTCTTCACCGGGCATGGATCGGCCTCTGTTCAAGCCGGCACACTGGCAGCGGTTTATCGGCGAGCCCGTCAAGGTGCGCCTTTTCGCGCCGGTGGCGGGCCGCCGCAGGTTTTCTGCCATTATCAAGGCAGTCGAGGGAGACGACATCATTGTCGAAGTGGACGACGAGGATGTCCGGATTCCCTTCACACAGATAGACCGGGCCCATCTGGTCCCCGTACTGGATTAACCGGTCGTATTGCGAAAACACGTTGTCTTTGTAAAGGCCTGGCCATGAACAAAGAGATTCTGCTGGTTGCGGAAACCGTATCAAACGAGAAGGGCGTCAGCCGTGACGTCATCTTCGAGGCCATCGAGCAGGCGCTGGCGGCGGCGACGCGCAAGCGCTTCAGGGAAGACGATGTCGAGATTCGTGTGGAGATCGACCGGGAAACCGGCGATTACCGCAGTTTCCGCGTCTGGCATGTGGTGCCCGATGAAGAGCTCTATGAGTTCGGGCGCCAGCTGACCCTCGACGAGGCGCACGAAAAGGATTCGAACCTGCAGCTCGGCGATACCTGGGAAGAAGAGGTGGAGCCGGAGGCGTTCGGCCGGATTGGGGCACAGACCGCCAAGCAGGTCATCGTGCAGAAGGTGCGCGAGGCCGAGCGTGCCCAGATCGTCGAGGAATACCGCGAGCGCATCGGCGAGGTCATCTCCGGCGTGGTCAAGAAGGCCACCCGCGACAGCGTGATTCTCGATCTGGGCGAAAACGCCGAGGCCCTGATTACCCGCGAGCACATGATCGGCCGTGAAACGCTGCGTCAGAGCGACCGGGTGCGCGCCTATCTGCTGGATGTGAATCCGGAAAACCGCGGCCCGCAACTGTTCGCCAGCCGTGCCTGCCCGGAAATGCTGGTGGAGCTGTTCAAGATCGAGGTGCCCGAGATCGCCGAGGAAATGATCGAGATCAAGGGTGCTTCCCGGGATCCGGGCTCGCGCGCGAAGATCGCGGTGAAATCCAATGACCAGCGCATTGATCCCGTGGGCGCCTGTGTGGGCATGCGCGGCGCGCGCGTGCAGGCCGTGTCCAACGAACTCGCCGGTGAACGTATCGACATCGTGTTGTATGACGACAACCCGGCCCAGCTGGTAATCAACGCCATGCAACCGGCCGAAGTCGTGTCCATTGTCATGGACGAGGAACGCAACGCCATGGATATCGCCGTGGAGGACGACTCGGCGCTGGCCCAGGCCATCGGGCGTAACGGCCAGAACATTCGGCTGGCGTCCGAGCTCACCGGCTGGGAGCTCAACGTCATGACGGTGGAAGAAGCCGAGGAAAAGCAGGAGCAGGAAACCGAACAGGCCCTGGAAACCTTCAAGAACAATCTGGACGTGGACGACGATGTCGCCGGGGTGCTGGTCGAGGAAGGCTTTACCACGCTCGAGGAAGTGGCCTATGTCCCGGTGGACGAAATGCTCGCCATCGAGGGCTTCGACGAGGATGTCGTGGATACGCTGCGTCAGCGCGCCAAGGATGTGCTGCTCGCGCGCGCGCTCAGCGGCGAGGGCGAGCAGGGCGCCGAGCCGGCCGAGGACCTGCGCCACATGGACGGCATGAACGACGAGCTCGCGTATGCGCTGGCGGCCAAGGATATTGTTACCATGGAAGACCTCGCCGAGCAGTCCATCGACGACATCATGGACATCGACGATATGGACGAGGAGCGCGCCGGCGAACTCATCATGACCGCCCGAGCGCCCTGGTTCGAGAACGAAGAAGCGGCCGGTGAATAAGCCAAGCTGGTTTCCCCCGCCTGGCATGTAGAGACGCACAGGAGCAAGGTTGGCTGAGATGGCAGAAACGACCGTACAAAAACTGGCCGAGATGGTCGGCATCGAGGTGGATCATTTGCTCACGCAGATGAAGGAAGCCGGTTTGCCCCACGAAGACGCCGGTGAAGAGGTCTCCGACGAGCAGAAGCAGCAGCTCCTGGCGCATTTGCGCAAGGGCCGCGGCGGCGGAGGCGGCGGTGGTGAAGAAACCCAGCCCAGCAAGGTCACGCTCAAGCGCAAGTCCACCAGCACCATCCAGACCAAGGGCTCGGAAGGCAAGAGCAAGACGGTCAATGTGGAAGTGCGCCGCAAGCGCACCTACAAGAAGCGCTCGGCCATCGAGGACGAAGAGCGTCAGCGCCAGGAAGAGGAAGAGCGCCAGGAAGAAGAACGTCGCAAAGCCGAGGAAGAAGCCAAACGCAAGGAGGAAGAGGCCGAGGCGAAGCGTCGGGAGGAAGAGGCCGAGCGCAAGCGCCGCGAGGAAGAAGAGGCCATGAGCCCGGAGGCGCTCAAGGAGCAGGAAGAAAAGGCGCGTCAGGCCCAGGAGGAAAAGGCCAAGCGCCTGTCCGTGCCGCGCACCGGCAAGAAGGCCGAGGGCAAGTCCGAGAAGAAGGAAACCGCCGCGCAACGCAAGAAGCGCGAGGAAGAAGAGCGCAAGCAGCGTGAAGCCGAAGAGCAGCGCCGCAAACAGGAAGCCGAACAACGCAAGCAGGCGGAAGAAGAAGCCGCGCGCGCGACCGCCGAGGAAGCCAAGCGCGTGGCCGAGGAACTGGAACAGCGTGGCGGCGAGGAAGAGCAGGCCGCCACGGAAGAGGAAGAAGACCACAGCTCCATCGTCGATCAGGCCGAAGAGGCCAGCTATCGCGATGAGGAACGCGCCACCAAGAAGCGGCGCCGCAACCGCCGGGCCTCGGGCGGTGTAGCCCACGGCCAGATGAGGTCCAGCTTGCACAAAGAGCACGGTTTCAAGAGCCCCACGGAGAAACAGGTCCACGAGGTGGAAATCCCTGAGACCATCACCGTGGCGGAACTCGCCCAGCGCATGAGCGTCAAGGGCAAGGAGCTCATCAAGCAGTTGATGAAGATGGGCGAGATGGCGACGGTCAACCAGCATATCGACCAGGAAACGGCCGTGCTGCTCACCGAGGAAATGGGCCACACGCCCAAGGCGGTGAAGGGCGAGGAAGAGGCCATGGAGCAAGACCTGGCCGAGATGATCCAGTACGATGCCGAGCCCGCCCCGCGTGCGCCGGTGGTGACCATCATGGGCCACGTCGACCACGGCAAGACCTCGCTACTGGACCATATCCGCCGGACCAAGGTGGCTTCGGGCGAGGCGGGCGGCATTACCCAGCACATCGGTGCCTATCATGTGAAAACCGATCAGGGCATGGTCAGCTTTCTCGACACGCCCGGCCATGCTGCCTTTACCGCCATGCGCGCGCGCGGCGCCCAGGCGACGGACGTGGCCATTGTGGTGGTGGCCGCCGACGACGGCGTTATGCCGCAGACCCGTGAGGCCATCGATCATGCCAAAGCGGCGGAAGTACCGATCATTATTGCGGTCAACAAGATCGACAAGGAAAACGCCGATCCGGACCGCGTCAAGAACGAGCTGGCCCAGCTGGATATCATTCCCGAGGCCTGGGGCGGCGAGTATCAGTTCGTCCATGTATCCGCCGAAAGCGGCGAGGGTATCGACGCGCTGCTGGATGCCATCATTCTTCAGGCCGAGCTGCTGGAGCTGCAGGCCGCGCCCACGGGGCCGGCCCAGGGCGTGGTCGTGGAATCGCGCGTGGAAAGAGGCCGCGGTCCCGTGACTTCGCTGCTTGTGCGCGAGGGTGAGCTGAAACGGGGTGACCCCGTGCTGGCGGGCTCATGCTACGGCCGTGTGCGCGCCATGACGGATGAAACCGGTCAGGAAGTGGACAAGGCCGGCCCGTCCATTCCCGTGGAGGTGCTGGGCCTGTCCGGCGCGCCGGACGCGGGCGAGCACTTCCTGGTGGTTTCGGACGAGAAGAAGGCCCGCGAAGTGGCCGAATTCCGCGAGGAACGCGACCGTGAGCTCAAGCTCAAGCGTCAGCAGGCGTCCAAGCTGGAAAATCTGTTCGAGAACATGGGCGAGAGCGAAGCCGCCCAGGTGAATATCGTGCTCAAGGCGGACGTGCGCGGCTCCTACGAGGCGCTGCTCAGCTCGCTCAACGAGCTCAGCACGGACGAGGTGAAGGTCAACATCGTTTCCGGCGGGCTGGGCGCGATCAACGAATCGGACGTGAACCTGGCCATCACCTCCAGCGCCGTACTGCTGGGTTTCAACGTTCGCGCCGACTCCGCCGCGCGCAGGCTCTGCGAGCGCGAGGGCATTGATCTGCGCTACTACAGCGTCATCTACGAGCTCATCGACGACGTCAAGGCGGCCATGTCCGGCCTGCTGGAGCCGGAAAAGCGCGAGGAAATCCTCGGCATTGCCGAAGTGCGTGAAGTCTTCCGTTCCTCGCGCTTCGGCTCCGTGGCCGGCTGCATGGTGACCGAGGGCACCATCTACCGGAACCGTCCCATCCGCGTGCTGCGCGAGGACGTGGTGGTGTTCGAGGGCGAGCTGGAATCGCTGCGCCGGTTCAAGGAAGACGTCAACGAAGTACGCTCGGGCATGGAATGCGGCATCGCCGTGAAGCGCTACCGCGATGTGCAGGTGGGCGACAAGATCGAGGTCTTCGAGGTGCGTGAAGTCGCGCGCAGTCTCTGACGTGCGGGCTTTGCCGCCGAGGTATACAGCATGAGCCGGCACCAGCAGCCTCAGGGATACAGCCGCACCGACCGCATCGCGGACGAGGTGCACCGCAGCCTGTCGGTGCTGGTGCAGCGGGAAATGCGCGACCCGCGCGTGGGCATGGTGACGCTGCAGCATGTGCGGGTTTCCAATGACCTGGCCTGGGCGGACATCTACTTCACCGTGCTGGGCCAATCCGCCGATGAAGCCCGCGAGGCGGAAAAGGTGCTGGCGAAGGCGGCGGGATTTCTGCGCAGCCGCCTGGCGGCGGGCATGACCACGCGCTATACGCCCCGCCTGCGTTTTCACTTTGACGAACAGACTGAACAGGCGCGCCGGCTGGACTCGCTGATCAGCGAGGCGCGCGAGCAGGATCAGCAGCTCGGCACGGCGCCGGACGGCGACGACGAGCAGGAGACGTAGTATTGGCTAAGCGACGCAACCGCGGCCGCAATATCAGCGGCATCCTGTTGCTCGACAAACCGGCCGGGGTGACCAGCAACGGCGCGCTGCAGATGGCGAAGAAGATGTTCGCCGCCGCCAAGGCCGGCCATACCGGCAGCCTGGATCCGCTGGCCACGGGTATGCTGCCCATCTGCTTCGGCGAGGCCACCAAGTTCAGCCAGTTTCTGCTGAACGCGGACAAGCGCTACCAGGTGCGCGCGAAGCTGGGCGTGATGACCGAAACCGGTGACGCCGACGGCGAGGTGGTCTCCGAACACAAGGTCAATGTCACCGAAGCGCAGGTG
>CAZHGU010000081.1:0-6293 GCA_964532105.1 uncultured Alcanivorax sp.
TCATAATAACCGTGTTCCAACAAGGTAGTGTCAAGATGCAAGCTTCTCGATGGCTGATCGTGTTTTATGTGCTGGCGGCCCTGTTTCTGATCGCCGCCGGTGTCGCTTTTCTCGTCGACCCCCTGGGCATGCTGGCACATCTGCATCCGCAAACCGGCGTGCAGGCGCCGTCCGAAATGCTGGTGCGCCAGACCGGCATGGGTCTGATTCTCGCCGCACTGGTTTCACTGGTGTGCATTCTCACGCCCAAGCGCATTCTGCTGCATCTGGCCGTGGGGATTTATCTCGCGGGCTGGGTGGCCAGCCACGGCGAAACCGCCTTCGGTACCGCGGCCTGGCTCTGGCTGGTACCGGGGGTCTATCTGCTGCCGCTGGTATTGCCGCTGATCGCGCCGCTGTTCCAGCGGATGCCCATCCCCATGCCCGGCGGTAACCGCGAAGCGGGCAAGGTGAAATGGTTCAACCCCAACAAGGGCTTCGGCTTCATCATCACCGAGGACGGCCGCGAGGTGTTCGTGCATTTCAAGGCCGTGCGCAATGGCGGCCGGCGCAGCCTGCGCAACGGCGCCAGTGTCACCTTCACCACGGTCGACACCGAACGCGGCGAACAGGCGGACGACGTCTACATCGACCGTAATTCCTGACGCCGCAACCAGGGGATCGGGGGTGCCATGACGCTGGGAACGGCGGATACCGTCACACTGCTGGTGTATCTGGGCGTGCTGCTGGCCATGGGGCTGTGGTTCGCGCGCAAGAACACCAGCACCGAGGAATACTTCGTGGGCGGGCGCCGTTTTCGCGGCTGGGTGATCGGACTGTCGCTGGTGGGCACCTCCATCAGCTCCATCACCTTTCTCGCCTATCCGGCGGATGCGTTCAAGACCGCCTGGCTGCGTTATCTGCCCAATCTGTCGCTGCCCCTGGCGGTACTGATCGCCGCCTTTGTCTTTCTGCCCTTTTTCCGCCGGGGCGGACTGATCTCCGCCTACGAATATCTGGAGGGCCGCTACGGGCCCTCGATCCGGGTCTATGGAGCCATTGCCTTCATGGTCGCGCAGCTGGCGCGGCTGGCCATGATCCTGTGGCTGCTGTCGCTGCTGATCCAGCAGGTCACGGGGCTGGAGCCGGCCACGGCCATCGTGAAGGGCGGTGTTTTCGTGGGTGTGTATACGGTGCTGGGCGGTATCGACGCGGTGATCTGGACCGATGTGCTCCAGACCCTGATCCTGCTGGTGGGCGGGCTGATCTGTATCGGCATCATCATCCATATGCTGCCCGGCGGGCTGGAGCAGATCCTGGCCGTGGCGGATCAGCACGACAAGCTCACCTTCGCCGCGAAACGCGAAGGCGAACTCGAGCCGGTGGGCTGGAATCTCTCGCTGAGTGCCAAGACCGGCACCATGATGCTGCTGATCGGCATGACCAACTGGCTCACCGAATACTCCAGCAATCAGAACACCGTCCAGCGCTATTGCGCCGCCGCGTCGATGCGCGAGGCGCGGCGCGGCATGCTGGTGGTGGTGCTGGCCAGTCTGCCCATCTGGGCTTTCTACATGTTCCTGGGCACGGCCCTGTTCGTCTTTTTCACCGAATTCCCGGTACCCGAAGTCACGGCCATGCTCAGCGGCGACCGGAAGGCCGAGCATGTACTGCCCTGGTTCATCACCCATCATCTGCCGCCGGGCGTGGCCGGGCTGGTGATCGCCGCGGCCCTGGCCGCGGCCATGTCCTCGCTGGACTCGAGTCTGAACTCGGTGACCACCGTCTCCATTGTGGACATCTACCGGCGTCATCATGCGCCCGGGCCGTGACGACCGTCACTACCTGCGTGCCGCGCGCGCCATGGCGGTGGTAGTGACCGCGCTCATGATCGGCGGCGCCTTCTGGCTGGAAAACGCCGACACCCGCACGCTTCAGGATACGTCCACCATTCTGGTGTCGCTGCTCGGCGGCGGTCTGCTGGGGCTCTACCTGCTGGGCTTTTTCACCCGGCGCGGCGATGCGCGCGCAGCCTGGTGCGGCATTGCGCTGACCATGGCCTTCACGGCCTGGACGGTGCTGGCGGACAAAGGGCTACTGCCCGAGGTTCTGTCGGTGCCCTTCGATCTCTACTACACGGGGCTGATCGGTAATCTGGTGATGTTCGCGGTGGGCTATGCCGCCGGCCGGCTCTGGCCGCGCCGGCGGCCGCTGGAAGCGGGCTATTCGCTGGCCTGAACGCCGGGCCGGTGCTGCCAGGCGTCGCGGACCAGCCAGCCGATGGCCCAGAACACCAGCCAGATATCCAGCAGGTAGTCCCAGAGGTTGTCCGAGGCGAGCAGCTCCAGTGCCAGACCGAACTGGGCCAGCACCAGTATCGCCAGCAGGTACCAGGCGCGCACCAGCCAGGCCACCAGACCCAGCACCAGCAGGGCGGAACTGAACGGATAACTGCCGAAGCCCCACTCATAGGGATTCAGCGGCGCCGCCCCCAGCGCCAGCGGATAAAAGACGGCGGCCACGCCCACCACGAGCAGACAGAATCCGCGCAGCTCCCGCTGGCCGGGGCCGACAGACCCGCCCAGACGATGTGCCAGTCCCGCGCAGGCAAGCAGCACCGTAGTCATGCTGAATTCGCCGGTATAGCTGGCCCGCCAGGCCACCGGCCCCCAGGGATAGGGCACCCAGGCCAATACCAGCACGGCCAGCAACAGGGCCAGATGAATCCGGCGATCCCGGATGGGCAGCAGGCGCGCCAGCACCGCCGCGTACACCAGGGAAGCCAGTTGTAGACCGGGTGTCATGGGCGCTCCTGTGTATCCGGGGCACGCCACCAGGCGTGACCGATCAGGGTCTTGTTCCAGGTGTAGACCACATGGATATCGCCGTTGTCGGCACGCAGCATATAGGGATAGTCGAACTGGAAGGTGCACTTATCCCGACGGCACTTGGTTTCGCGTACACCCGCCATGATTTCCTCCGTCGACAGGCCCGAGCGCGGCAGCAGCGAGGCTCGCAGCTTGGGCATAAAGGCCTCCGGCTTCAGCCCCTCGCGGAAGCGGCTCTGGTCATGCAGCACCTTCAACGGTTCCCAGTTCTCGCCGGCATCCCGGGTTTGCAGCAGGGTCAGTTCATCGCGTTCACGGGCATTGTTGTTGAGGGCCAGCAGCCACTGCTCCGGGCCCAGGGATACGCCCGAGACCGCGCTGCCGGGGTTGGGCAGACCACTGTCGGCCAGCGGGCTCCAGGACTCGCCGCCATCGTCCGTATGGCTGCTGAACAGCACGCCCGGCTCGTCAAGGCTGCCGTTGCGCAGCAACGCCCGGGCCCGGTATCGGTCCCGGACAAAGACCATGGGCTGCAGGGCCTGCCGGCCGTGGCCGATATGCGCTTCGTCCAGAATCCGGTGTTCGTCATTCAACCGGAAGAATTCGCCGAACTTGCCCGCCAGTTCGTGATAGACGGGCAGCCCGATGGTGCCGTCGCGATAACGCACCGGTGGATTCTTCACCAGAGTACTGACATTGAGAAAAGGGGACGTCACCAGTCCTTTCTTTACCCGCCAGCTGCGGCCCTGGTCGCGGGATTCGGCCACGGCCAGCCGGCTGCCCGACCAGCCACCGAAACTCACGGCCACCACATAGAGATCAATGCGCTCGCCCCGGCGCACGGCCACCATGTTGCCCAGCTTGCGGATATGACGATTCAGGCCCCGGGCCACTTCCATGCGGGTCAGCACCCGCTTTTCGTCACTCCACTGCCCGGTCTCGGGATCGAAAACAGAGGAATGGATGGCCACATCGGATGCGCCTTCCCGGCTGCCGGCGAACCAGAAGGCGCGGATCCGGCCGTCGGCCAGTTCCACCAGGGAAGGCGCGTGCACCAGCCGGGTACGCCCGTCGGAGGCATAGCCCCGACGCCAGCGGTCATCCGGTTGCGGCGAGGAGTCTGCCCGATCGGGCACCACAAAGGGCGGCTTCGGGGAATCGGCGTGTTCGGGAAGCCCGGCGAAATAGGCCGCGACCAGCAGCCCCGCCACCAACATCGAGCCGATTCTGCGCACTGCTTAGCTCCGGGCTTCGTGGAAAACCGGATTCTAGCAGGCCCGACGGGTTTCTGCATTGCCCCGGCTTACCCGGGCTTCTTATACTGCTCGTGAAACCATCAGGATTTCCGTGCCGTGTTCCGCTCATGGTCTTCACCCGGGTACAGCTTTCCGGACCGGAGCACCGCACCGCCACCCCAGCGGAGACTCTCGGCATGATGCAGTTTTTCTACACCCTGTATGTCTGGCTCTTGTTCGTCCCCGTGATGCTTGGCCTGACGGTTTTCTTCGGTGTGGTCTGTCTCCTGCTCGCGCCGATACTTGGCCCCCGCCGTACCAGCCGGCTCACCGCCGTGCCCTGGGCGCGGCTGGGGCTGGCACTGAGCGGCATCCGGGTGGAGCTGGCGCGCATGGACCGGATCCGGCCCGGACAAAGCTATGTGGTGGTGGCCAATCATCTCAGCCATATCGACATCTGGGTGCTCTACGGCTACCTGGGCCTGGACATCCGCTGGGTGGCCAAGCAGGAGTTGCGCCGGGTGCCCGTGATCGGCATCTCGTGCGTGGCCCTGGGGCATGTCTTTATCGACCGCTCGGACCACGACAAGGCCATGGCGTCGCTGGATGCGGCCAAACGCCGGATCGTGGACGGCACCAGCATCATCTTCTTCCCGGAAGGCACCCGCAGCTACAGCGGCGAAGTCCAGGCCTTCAAGAAGGGGGCCTTCCACATGGCGCGGGATCTGGACCTGCCCGTGCTGCCGGTCACGCTGACCGGCACACGCGCGCGCCTGCGCCGCGGCTCCGCCGCCCTGAACCCGGGCCCCGTGCGCATGGAGGTTCATGAACCCATCCCCGTGGACGGCCGGAGCGCGGAAGAGCTGGCCGAAGCCAGTCGGTACCGGATCATTTCGGGGCAACAGGCGTCCCCGGCAACACGACCGGCCCTGTCCGGCTGATCCACGCGCCACGCATACAGGAATGGCCTTATCTGCATGGTTCCATTCCGTATACTGGCGCGTTCGCACCGCAGTCAGAGAGCGATCATCATGAAGAACCTGAACAACCGCGTGGCCGTGGTCACCGGCGCCGCATCGGGCATTGGCAAAGCCCTGGCTCACGAACTCGCCGCCGCCGGTTGCCGGCTGGCGCTGAGCGATGTCAACGAACCCGGTCTGCGGGAAACGGCCGAAGAACTGCGCACCAACGGCCACGAGATTTTCACGGCGGCGCTGGATGTCTCCGACCGTGACGGCGTTTACGACTTTGCCGAGCAGGTCATGAACCATTTCGGTGAAGTCCATATCGTGGTCAACAATGCCGGCGTGGCCCTGGGCGCGACCGTGGAGGACATGAGCTACGAGGACATGGAATGGCTCATGGGCATCAATTTCTGGGGCGTGGTTTATGGCACCAAGGCCTTCCTGCCTTATCTCAAGCAATCGGACGAGGGCCATATCGTCAATGTGTCCAGCGTTTTCGGGCTGATCGGCATTCCCACCCAGTCCGCTTATAACGCGGCCAAGTTCGCCGTACGCGGCTTTACCGAGTCGCTGCGCCAGGAACTGGACATGGACGATGCCGCCGTATCCTGCACCTGTGTTCATCCCGGCGGCATCAAGACCAATATCGCCCGTAACGCGCGCATGCGGGATGTCTCCTCGGTCATGGGCAGCTCCGATCCGGACGAGAACGTGGCCAACTTCGAGAAGCTCTTCCGCACCACGCCGGAAGACGCCGCTCACGCCATGATCCGCGGCATCCGCGGCGACCGCCGGCGCGTGCTGATCGGTTCGGATTCGCAGATGATCGACAAGATGCAGCGTTCCATGCCCACGCTGTACCAAAAGATCATTACAGCCGGACAGAAGTTCATGGGCTAGCTATCGTGAACAAGCCTTTTTCACAAGCCTGCGAAAACAACAAGGAACCGATACTGGCAGTGCTGCGCGAGCATCTGGGCGCCGGAAGCCTGCTCGAGATCGGCAGCGGCACGGGGCAGCACGCCGCCTGGCTGCCCACCTTTCTGCCCGGCATCGACTGGCAGCCCTCGGATGTCGGCGAGAACCTCCCCGGCATCCGCGCCTGGCAGCAAGAAGGGCCGGCGAATGTACGCACGCCACTGGAACTGGACGTACGCGGAGCCTGGCCGAACGAAAGTTTCGACGCCATCTTTACCGCCAATACCTTCCATATCATGGACGCCGACAGTGTCCGGCTGTGTATCGAGCGGGCGGCGGACCATCTGGTGCGCGGCGGGCTTTTTCTC
>CAZHGU010000082.1:0-6242 GCA_964532105.1 uncultured Alcanivorax sp.
GGCTCTTCTCATGGCTGCTGTCCGCCAGCCACTCGGTCTCGGCGCCCCAGTAGACGTCGCCCTCGGGCTCCCAGATATCGTCACGGCCGCCGGCGAAGCCGAAGGTCTTGAAACCCATGGACTCCAGCGCGCAGTTGCCGGCCAGGATAATCAGATCGGCCCAGGAAATGCGGTTGCCGTATTTCTTCTTGATGGGCCAGAGCACGCGGCGGGCCTTGTCCAGATTGCCGTTGTCCGGCCAGCTGTTGATAGGCGCGAAACGCTGGTTGCCCGTGCCGCCGCCGCCACGGCCGTCACCGGTGCGGTAGGTGCCCGCGGCGTGCCAGGACATGCGGATGAACAGCGGCCCGTAGTGCCCATAGTCGGCCGGCCACCACTCCTGCGAGTTTTCCATCAGATCAAAAAGATCTTTCTTGAGCGCTTTCAGATCGAGTTTCTTGAACTCTTGCCGGTAGTCAAAGTCCTCGTCCAGGGGACTGGACAGACTGGAGTGCTGGTGAAGAATCGAAAGGTTCAGCTGGTTGGGCCACCAGTCCTGGAGTCCCGGGCCATCGCCGTGCAGCCGGGTGCGGGCGCCGTGCATTACCGGACACTGGCCGGTGCTCTGGCCGTCGTTGTTACTCATATCATTTCTCCGATCGTGTTTCCATTGCCCCGGTGCATCAGGACAATGCGTTTCCGCCCAACGAGCGCAGGGCCCGTCCATATACTGAAATCCCTGGACCAGCCGTTATCGCCTTGCGCGTAAAACGATCCCGACTGGTGTACCGATATTCGGGGAGTCCCGGGAACGCGCTCCAGGGAAGGCGCTCGCCCGCAACTCATCGAACTCATATTGACCATAACCCGGCGCTTGCGGTCAGCCCAATCCTTTCTGCCTGACTCCGCAATCGCCTGCACCTATCGGCCAGTCATGCAGGGGCGCATAGTGCCGCCCGCTCTGCGTTACAGCTGTATCAGGGAGTGAAAACAACAGGAGGGCAACAAGGCGTGAAGAGGGCACCAGGGCAACCCTGTCGGAGGCGTTACGACTCAAAGGCTTCCCTGGAGTGGTTCCGGCTTGTCCGCCACTGATCAATAATGTGGCACAACTGATCCAGTCCGTCCGTAAGCGCGGCGGGGCCCGGCTGAAGGATCAGCGCCGACTTGATCTCGTGGAGTTCGCCGTTGCGCACGGCGGGAATGGAAGACCAGCCCTCGCGCTCGGCAACCTGATCGGGGCGGAACTTACGGCCGCACCAGGAGCCGATGATGATATCCGGCTGACGTTCAATTACCTCGTCCGGATTCTCCAGGATGCGCTCCTTCGCGCCCGCTTCGGCGGCCCGTTCCGGAAAGATATCCTCGCCGCCGGCGATACCGATCAACTCCGAGACCCAGCCGATGCCGGTAATCAGGGGATCGCCCCATTCCTCGAAATAGACCCGGGGACGCGCGCCACTTGCCTGACGTGCGCGGATATCGGTAACCCGCTGTTCCAGTTCGTCCCCCAGCTGGTCCGTTTCTTCCCGGCAGTCCAGCATCCGGCCGAGCATGCGGATCATCTCCAGAATGCCGTCGACCCTGCGCTGGTTGAATACATGCACCTGCACGCCGGCACGAATCAGCTCGGCGGCGATATCCGCCTGCATGTCGGAAAAGCCCAGCACCAGATCGGGTTCGAGTTTCAGGATTTCGCCAATCTTCGCCGAGGTGAACGCGGACACTTTGGGTTTTTCCCGACGGGCCCGTTCCGGACGCACGGTAAAACCGGATATACCCACAACCCGATCCTCGGCACCAATGCGGTAAAGCGTTTCCGTGGTTTCCTCGGTCAGACAGACCACACGTTGCGGATAACTCATGCATGAACCCTTAACTCGATCCCGGCCAAGTACCTCTTGCCCCTTGCCCCTTTTCACCATTGGATAACATAAGTACAGGATTCCCCGCCGCGCGCCCGTGATTCCGTTTCATCGTCCCGCACCACATGCGGATTCTTGAAGGCGGGCTTGAAGCGCCGGGCCACCTGGGTAATGATGCCCTCGTCAAAGCGGCTCGGGTAGGGATTGTTGCATACCATGACCGCGATCCGGTTGTCCGGATCGAAGCGATGGAGATGATAGTGGCCGATGCCCGGTGTCATTTCACCAGTATCCGCGTTGTACATGATTTCGCCGTGCAGACGATGGTTCATGTGATACGCCACATCAATGGCGTTCAGCGCATGCTCCAGATCTTCCATGGGCGGAAACTCGGCATGATCCACAATGGCCTTGCCGATCATGAAGACATTGGTTTCGCCGATGGTTTCTTCCACTTCCCGGAAAGCATCCAGCCAGGCCTGTTGCAGATACCATTGTCCGGGCTCGGGATCAATGCCGTGCTTGTTGAGGATCTGCCGGCGGATATCCCGACCGTTGTCCATGGATTCCACGAATGACAGCACCGTGGCTGCGTTGACTTCCACATCCGGGTTGAACGCGACATATTGAGCCATGCCTCACCTCCTGAACCCGGTCCGGGATTCCCGGCGCGCTTTCTTCCAGTGTACTCGGGTTCAGTCATTCCCGCACAGTCCCTCGGTCTCTACTCCGCGTTGCGGCAGCGCCAGGTGCGGCTGAGAAAGTACCAGGTGCAGCGGCGATAGGGGTTGTCCGCCTTGCATTCCCGGTCCGGCTCGCCGGACAACTCGGCCTCGTCATAGCCCTGCTCGCGGCAATACCGCAGTGCTTTTTCCCGGGCCCGCTTCCAGTCCGGCTTCCGCGGCTCGTCCGGCGCATATTCATAGGTCAGGGTGACCATGCCCCGGGAGGGATCCCGCGCACTGACCGACGGCGTTTTCACGGGCTCCGAAGCACAACCGGCGATCAGGGCCAGCATCGCCCCCCACCCTGCAAGCGCGAACACCGGCCGGCACCGGCCCTGTTCAGGAACCGGCACCGGAGCGCTCCCCGCCGCGGCGTGCCCAGGGCCGTTTTTCAAAAGTCGCCTCCACGCCGGTCCCGACCAGACGACGCTCAAGCACCAGCGCCTTGTACAGGCTCACCGCGATCAGCACCAGCAGTATGGACATGAAAAAGCCCAGGGAAATGGACGCGTCCTGGATGGCGCGCAGACCGCCCACGATCAACAGGGTGGCGGCCACGGCCCCTTCGGACAGGGCCCAGAAAACACGCTGCGCGCGCGGCGGGTTCGGATGGCCGCCGGACGTGACCATGTCATCCACCAGCGAGCCCGAGTCCGAGGAGGTAATAAAGAAGATGGTGATCACCAGGGTGGCCCAGACCATGGAAATCGAAGCCAGGGGCAACTCCCGCAACAATGCGTGCAGTGACAGCGCCACATTGTCATGGACGACTTCGCCCAGCCCCCCACTGCCGAAAATCTCGATATGGAGCGCGGACCCGCCAAAGACCGACAACCAGACAAAAGTGGCCAGGGTGGGCACCAGCATGACCGTGAGCACGAATTCGCGAATGGTGCGTCCGCGCGATATGCGCGCGACAAACACACCCACAAAGGGCGACCAGGAAATCCACCACCCCCAGTAGAATAGCGTCCAGTCCACCTGCCAGTCCGTATTGCGGGTAAAGTCCACCCAGAGACTCATCAAAGGCAGCTTCTGGACATAGCTGCCCAGCGAACCCACAAAGGTATCCAGAATATAGACGGTGGAGCCGGCCAGAAGCACGAACATCATCAGGATGAACGCCAGCGCGATATTAAGCATGCTCAACCTGCGGATGCCCGCCTTGATGCCCGAGACCACGGAGATGGTGGCCACCAGCGTGATCAGCGCGATAATCGCCACCTGAACGCCGGTGGCCTGGGGCACATCGAAGAATTGTGCGATACCCGAATTGATCTGCATGGCGCCCAGCCCCAGAGAGGTGGATACCCCCAGCAGCGTGCCCACGGTGCAGAGAATGTCCACGCCGTGGCCGATGGGCCCGTAAATGCGGTTGCCGATCAGCGGATGCAGAATCGAGCGCGGCGCCAGTGGCAGATCATGGCGGAAATGAAAATAGGCAATGGCCACGCCGAACAGAATATAGATGGCCCAGGGATGCAGGCCCCAGTGGAAAAAGGTGTAGCGCATGGCTTCGCGTGCCGCTTCCGGCGTTCGGCCTTCGGCAAACAGGGGATCGGCATAGTGATACAGCGGTTCGGCCACGCCCCAAAAGACCAGGCCCGTACCCATGCCGGCGCTGAAGAGCATGGCGAACCAGGCCGGATAGCCGAATTCCGGACGCGCATCCGGCGGCCCCAGCCGCAGCCGGCCATAGGGGCTGACCAGCAACCAGAAGGCAAAAATCACGAAGGCGGTGGCCGAAAGCGCGTAATACCAGCCGAAGGTGCGGGAAATGTTTTCCTGGAGCCCGGCGAAGGACTGACTCGCGGTCTCCGTAAAAACCCCGCCGAAAATGCAGAAGGCAATGACACAGGCCGCCGAACCGAAAAAGACCGGCGGCGACATCCGGCTGGTAATGATCTGCCAGCGTTGAAGGATTCGATTTCCGAGTGACTGCATGGCAGGCATGATCGCTGAATGTTTTTGCAACCATAACCGTCATGGGCCCGGCGGCCAATGCGTCTGAACGGAGACGATTTTCAATTCCCGCCGCCAGCGGTTACAGTCACGGCAAGCCCAGCATCCGGGAGAAGCCCGTGCGATTCATAGCGTTTTTGAGCCTGACTCTGCTGGCAGGCTGTGCCTCCACACCCGAGCGGGACATCCATATTGTTAATCGGCATGAAACGCCCTCCGAACAATGCCGCTCACTGGAGCAAGTGGAAGTCACGGCCGCCCAACGCTGGTGGCACGGTCTGGCGGGACCGAAGTCCTATGAACGCCTCGCCCGCAAGCGCCTGATACGCGCGGCGAACAAGGCCGGCGGCAACAGCGTCGAGGTCACCGCCTACCGCGCCTTCAAGGCGGAACGCGGTGGCGGACTTCGGCGCGTCGAAATCGAGGGCCGGGTTCTGGACTGTCCTTCCGCCGCCTGACCCATGAAACGACTCGGTTCCCTGGCCGCGGCGATCACGCTGGCCCTGATCGCGTGGCAGATCCCGGAGGACCCCCAGGCACGCCACGGCCTGGCACTGCTGGTGCTGATCGCCACGCTCTGGATCACCGAGGCCATTCCGCTCACCTTTACCGCGCTGCTGGTGCCGGTGCTGGGCGTGGCCCTGGGACTGACGGGCACCACGGACGCGCTGTCGGGGTTCGCCCACCCGGTGATCGCGCTCTTTCTGGGCGGTTTCGCCCTGGCGGCGGCGCTGTCCGCCCAGGGCATCGACCGCTGGATCGCCAACCGGCTGTTGCTGCTTTCACGCGGGCGTCCCGTGCCGGCGGCCCTGCTGCTCTCGGGCGCCGCCGCCCTGCTGTCCATGTGGATCAGCAATACCGCCACCACCGCCATGATGCTGCCCGTGGCGCTGGGTCTGGCCGGCTCCGCGGATAACGGCTTTCCCCGCTACCGTATCTTTCTGCTGCTGGGCCTGGCCTGGGGCGCCAATATAGGGGGCATCGCCACCCTGATCGGCAGTCCGCCCAATGCCATTGTAGCGGCGGCGCTGGATTGGCAATTCAATGACTGGCTGCGCGTGGGGTTGCCGGTGTCCCTGGTGCTCTTGCCGCTGGCGCTGGGCACGCTCTATCTGGCCGTGCGCCCGGAAACCACGGTCCCCCGTGTGGATACGGGCCGGGCCATGGCCTTTCCGCACAGCCGGGACGCCTGGCTCACCCTGCTCATCTTTGTCGTCACCGTGCTCTTGTGGACCCTGGGCGCGCCCCTGGCCCGGGCCCTGGGCATCGAGGAGGACTTCGACAGCTGGGTGGCGCTGCTCGCCATGGTGCTGCTGGGGCTTTCGGGCGTGGTCAAATGGGAAACAGTGGAAAGTCACGCCAACTGGGGCGTGCTGCTGCTCTTCGGCGGCGGCATTACGCTGAGCGCCCTGATGGAAAGCTCCGGGGCCAGCACCCTCATGGCGCAATCCCTGGCCGATTGGCTTCCGGCGGAGCGGTACTGGCTGATCTATCTCGCCATCGCCGCCTTCGTGCTCTTTCTCACGGAGCTGGCGAGCAACACCGCCAGTTCCGCATTGCTGGTACCGCTGTTCATGCCGGTGGCCACGGAACTGGGCGCGGACCCAACCGTGGCGGCGGTGCTGGTGGGCACGGCCGCGTCCTGCGCCTTCATGCTGCCGGTAGCCACACCGCCCAACGCGCTCGTGTTCGGCACGGGCGCCGTGCCCCA
>CAZHGU010000083.1:0-6231 GCA_964532105.1 uncultured Alcanivorax sp.
CGCTCAGACTCACGTCGCTACTCTCAAGATTGAGCGTCTGCCGAGAGTAGTTCCCGCCGCTCAGTTCATTATTAATATCCCCAATATCAGAACTGTCGCTAAGGCCATCCGTCGAATCATCATAGAGGAGGATTTCAAGAGTGGTGTCCCGCGTCCCGAGAGTGTCCTGTCTCCAGGCGTTCTTTTGAGCCAATTCTTCGCCTACGTCCGTGTATCCCGTACTGACCATATCGGTGAGAGCCAGTCAACCGCCTTTATACTGTGTCCAACACCCGCTGTAACTGTATCGTCGGGATCATCAGAGTTCCTTCCCTCCCCGACTCTCTGACGTGACGTAACGCCCCACTTCCTGACGGAATAACGGGAAAAGGCGTGATAAACCATAAAAAAGACCCGCCCAAGAAGGACGGGTCCACAAGCCACAACATCAGGGGGAGAGGCTTCAAAAACTCGCTCTTGCTTCGTGCGCTCGCTCTCGCATCGAATCTGTGTCCAGTATGGCCGCGAGCGCGCACAAAATCTGTAGCCGGGCTGTTGGCGCGATGTAACCGCCTGTTACCCCGACAGCACATGGGCGGCGTCACGGCGGCGCGGCCAGCTCACGCGGAACAGGGCGCCGCCCAGCACCCCGGAATCCACGCTCACACGGCCGCCGTGCCATTCCACTACCCGCTGGACGATGGACAACCCCAGACCATAACCGCCGCTGGAGCGGTGCCGGCTCTGATCCAGCCGGGCGAAGGGCTTGAAGATGCGCTCGTATTCCGCGGTGGAAATGCCCGGGCCGTCATCCTCGACTTCCAGCACCGCCTGCTCCTCCTCGGCGCGGTAGCGCACGATGACCCGGGCACGGGCATAGCGCATGGCATTGGTGACGAGATTCTGCAGAATCCGGTGCAGATAGCGCTCTTCCCCCTCGGCGAAACGCCGTTCGCCGGAGACCTGGGTGTAATCGGTGGAAATCAGGATGTCACCGCTGATGGGGGTGAGTTCGCGTTCGATCTGCTCCAGCAAGGCGGGCATGTCCACCGGCTTGAATTCCAGGGTGGGCGTGCCCTCTTCCAGGCGCGCGAAGGTGAGAATCTCGTCGATGAGTTCATCCAGCTGATCGATGTCCTGATCCAGTTCCTCCAGCTTGTTCCGGCGTTTCTCCGGATCGGCCACATCGGCGAGCATTTCCAGACCGAAGCGGATGCGTGCCACGGGTGTGCGCAACTCGTGCGAGACCGCCCGGGTCATTTCCCGCTGGGCCTCGATCAGCCGCTGAATATGCTCGGTCATGCCGTTGAAGGTGGCGGCCAGCTGGCCCACGGCATCGTGTCCCCGCACTTCGGCGCGCGCATCCAGGTTGCCGGCGCCGACTTCCCGTACACTGCCCTCCAGCCGCCGCAATCGGCCCTGCAAGGGGCGCACCAGCAGATAGGTGGCGAAGGCCATGCCCAGCAGACCGGCCAGCCCCACGATCACCAGCATTTCCACCGGCCACCGGTCGAACAACTGCAGCGGACCCAGCACCAGCACGTCGCCGGTATTGCCGATGGGGGCATAGACATCCACCGTGGACTGGGACTGGTTAGCGCTGTCGTCGAGCGCAATGACCACTTCCCGGCGTTCAATGCGCTGTTCCTGCTCCCGGTCCAGATTGAGCTGGTCCTGGGGCACGCGGCGGATGGGGAAACCGAACTGCTGGCGGATGCGCTCCAGTTCCTCCGCCCATTGTTCCCGGGGATGCTGGGCCAGTTCGTCCAGAATCAACAGGGCCGTGGCCCGGGCCTGCTGCTCCCCCACCTTGGTCATGCGCGTATAGACAAAGCGGTTTTCACTGGGCAGCTTCTGGTAGATGTCCGCGTAGCCCTCGTCATCATTGAGCTGCAGCACCACACGACCGCGCTCAAGCCGCTGCAGCGCCTCCGCTTCGAGATTCAGTTCCGCGCGCTTGCGTATCTCCACATCCGAGCCCAGCAGGCGGCCCAGCACCTGCTGCCAGCGTCGGCGTTCCTCGCCGGACTCATGGCGCTCCAGGCCCCGCGCCATGAGATAAAAGGTGCCCTGCGCCATTTCCTTGCGGTATTCATCGGCGCGGTGGTCGTTGACCAGCATGACGGCGCCATAGGCCAGTCCGCCGATAATCAGCATGGCCAGCAGCATGCCGCCATAGATGCGGAAGAATATGCTGTTCACTGCTGCGCCGTGTCCCGTACGAAGAGATAGCCCTTGGAGCGCACCGTCTTGATGCGGCGCGGATTATCCGGGTCATCGCCCACCTTGGGCCGGATACGGGATACGCGCACATCAATGGAACGGTCCTGGCCGTCGTACTGAATCCCGCGCAACTGCTCGAAAATGGTCTCGCGGGAGAGCACGGTGCCGGCATTGGAGGCCAGCAGCCAGAGCAGATCGTATTCGGCGCTGGTCAGATCCACCGCCTCGCCGTCCAGGGTGACTTCCCGGGAGGCGTTGTCGATTACCAGGTTGCCGAATTCCAGCCGCGATTCCGTTTCCACACTCTGCTGGTCGGTTTCCACGCGGCGCAACAGTGCCCGGATCCGCGCCAGCAAGACCCGCGGCTTGACCGGCTTGGGCACATAGTCGTCGGCGCCCATCTCCAGGCCCAGCACCTGATCCATGTCATCGGTGCGCGCGGTGAGCATGAGGATGGGATTGTGATAGCTCTCGCGCACCTGGCGGCAGACCGTGAGTCCGTCGGTACCGGGCAGCATTACGTCCAGCACCACCAGATCCGGCTGTTCGCTACGGATGCGTTCAATGGCCGTATCACCGTCTTCCACCACCTCCACCGTCAGTCCGTTGCTTTCCAGATATTCGCGGGTCAGCGAGGCCAGACGTTCGTCGTCTTCAACAATCAGGATGTAGGGGGGATTGTCTACCTCGGTGGTCATGACCTCTCCTCAAACGTTGTCATTATTGGCCGATGCCCGATGTGGGTTGTTATACGCGCCCGTCGGGCCGGCGACAACCGTTTACCCGTAAGCATGCGTAAGCGATAATGACGCTGTCCCGGCAGCCGGAATCGCTCCATGGCCGCACGATCGCGTCGCCCACAACGACGCCGCAACGTCCACCGCCAGCAGGTCCGTCGACGCAAGTTCCTGCGACACCGTCAGCGCGAACAACGCCTGGCTCTGGTTTCCCGAATGCCCGCAGCCGAAACCTGATGGTCGCTGCGCTTGATGCGCCGGACGATCTGTGCTGCGATCAAGGCATCCGCGGGCGCGAATCGCCCGGAGCCTGGAGTCTAGCATGAGTGATGAGCACGACGACGAATCCGAGGATCTTCTGGCTACCATTGAACAGGTGGAGGAAACCCTCAGCGTCATGACCTCGGTGGTCAGCAATCTGCGTGAACAGTTGCACGAGCGCCTCGAGGAAGGCGAGCCCGAAACCATGAGCGCCGAGGAATACCTGAAACAGGTGGATAACCCGAGCGGCGTCTGGCACTGACCTCCCGGAGTTCCACGTATCCGCCGCCGGATCATTCCGACAGCGGCGACCCCCGCCGCGTCAGCCGGCTTATCAGACCCGGCATGAGACGCTTGCTGTAATACATGGCCCAGCTTTCCGGTGATACCGGCTTGACCCCGGTATTGGACCGCACCGCGCGAACAACAGCCCGGGCCACCTGCTCGGGCGTATAGTTGCGCTTGCGGTACAGGTCCACGATGCGCTCGCGCGTGCTGTCCCGTTCGGCCACTTCGCCCTCCAGAATGGCCGTGGACACGATGGGCGTATTGATGATGCCGGGACAGATGGCGCTCACGCCGATCCCGTGTTCGGCCATGTCCGAGCGCAGGGACTCGCTCAGGCCCAGCACCGCGAACTTGCTGCTCGCGTAGGCGGGCATGTCCGGCGTGGCCAGGAAAGCGGCGGCCGAGGCGATATTGACCACATGCCCGCCGGCGCCGCGCTCGACCATTTGCGGCAGGAAATAATGGCAGCCGTGCACCACACCCATGAGGTTGATATCGATGACGCGGCGCCAGGTTTCCAGGGACACGTCCAGAAAACGCCCGCCACTGCCGATACCGGCATTGTTGACCAGCACATCCACGGCCGGAATCTCGCCATGGACCTGCTCGGCCAGCGCCGCCATGGCATCGGCGTCACTGACATCCGCATGGAAAACGCGCGCCTCGGCTCCAACGTCCGCTATCATCTGCCGGGTCTGTTCATTCCCTTCGTCGTTCACATCCACCAGCAACAGGCGGGCGCCCTTGCGGGCAAAGGCCTCCGCCGTGGCCCGGCCGATGCCACTGCCGGCGCCGGTGACCAGCACCCATTTGTCCGTGAAATCCTTCATGGCTGTTCCTCCCGCAGGGCCTGTTCCCGCGCGAAAGCGCGGATCTGTTCGGTGACGATGTCCGGGTGCGAGCACTGTGCCCAGTGATTGGCGTCGATTTCCACCCGGGTGAGATCGGGCACATGGTCGTCCAGATACTCGAAAACACAGGGCCGCACGAAAACATCCCGCCGGCAGATCAGCAGCCGGGTGGGTGTATCCACCCGGGACGGCGCCGGCGCGCGCGCCGGTTTCAGCCCGTTCTGCTGATACAGTTTGATGGGCTCCAGGGTCAGTGCGCGCGCCTGCTCCGCCGTGGCCTCCAGATAGGGATGATCCGCCGGTGCGCCGCCGGCCCGCAGTACCCGGCGCCACAACGGAGCACCCAGCGCTCCGAACAGGCCCCGGGCCAGCCCCGGCACCTGAAAAGCGAAGACATACCAGGAATGACGCAGCTGATGCAGCGCGTCCCGGACCTGGGCCCGTTCGCCACTCTTCAGCTTCCGGTTGACCCAGTCCCAGAGCATATCCAGATCCGGCCCGGAGATACTGGTCCAGCTAAGTGCCCGCGCTTGCCCCTCGGGCCGGCGGAGAAAGTTCCAGCCGATAATGGAGCCCCAGTCATGGCCGACCAGATGGACCCGGGCGCCGGCGCCCCGGGTGGCGTCAATCACCGCCGTCAGGTCCGCGCTCAGGTAATCCATGTGGTAGGCGTTCGGGCGGTCCGAACGACTGCTGTGCCCCACGCCGCGCATATCGAAGGCGATGACATGGAATTCGTCGGCGAGCGCCTCCAGCTGGGCCTGCCAGACCGCGTGACAGTCGGGAAAGCCGTGGAGCAGCACCAGCCCCGGCCGGGCCGGATCCCCGGCTTCCACCACATGAAGGCGGACATCGTCGCTGTAGACCTGGCGTTCACGCATGAAAGAGCTCGCGTTGCAGTCGGAAGCCGAACTGTGCCGCGAACGCCCCGGCCCCGAAAGGTCCACCCGCGCCAATTCAGGACTCGGGAACCAGGCCGAAAGACGAAAGAGGTGGAGCCGGGCGCCTCCGGCGCCCGCGCCTTATCTCTTGCGACTTTCTTCTTGCCGCTTTCTGCTTACTGGATTCGTGTATTCGTGCGGGGATTCAATACAATCGGGCTGAGCGGCTTGTAGACTGGGGTAAAAATCGACGATCAGGGGGAGCCATCATGCTGAGCCTGTTCAGGGAACTGGCGCACTACAACGCCTGGATGAACAAGAACCTCTATGCCCATCTCGGCGATGTTCCGGATGAACGCCGCAAACAGGATGTGGGACTGTTCTTCGACTCCATCCACGGCACGCTCAACCACCTGCTGCTGGTGGACCGGCTCTGGCTGGCCCGGCTGCGGGGCGAGAGCTACCCGATCGAATCCCTGGATCAGGAGCTCTACGGCGACTTCGCCCAGCTGCGGCTGCAGCGCAAGAAAACGGACCGCAAGCTGGCGGAATACGTGGAAGAACTGGCCGACGCCGACCTGGAAACCACGGTCACCTACACCTCGGCAAGCTCCGGCGAGCAACGCAGCTTCCCGACCCATACGGTGCTGGCGCATCTGTTCGACCACCAGACCCATCACCGGGGCCAGATTACCGCCGCCATGAGTCAGTTCGGCGTGGACTATGGCGTCACGGACCTGATTTTCATGCCGGACGAAAACCATATCCATGGATAATCTGACCCTGGTGGTCGCCCTGCTCGTGGCGGCAGCGCGCAACGCAGCAGATGGCCTCTGCAGTAGATTATCGAGAGTCCGTCAACCTTGGCGGCAGCGCCAACTCCCGGGTGTGTCGCCCGTCCAGTGGCGAAAGGCCCGCGTAAAGGCGCTCTGCTCGGAAAAGCCCAGCAACTGGGCGATTTCCGCCATCTCCAGGCGCGGATCGCGCAGATAGTCGCAGGCCAGCGCATGG
>CAZHGU010000084.1:0-6179 GCA_964532105.1 uncultured Alcanivorax sp.
CGGATGATGAGCTCCACCATGCCGGCGAAGTCCTCGCGCATGACCATGAGCGCCAGCCGGCCCAGCAGGTGCAGATCATCCGGCGAGAGCCGGCCCACAATGGCCGCGTCCACGGAGGTGTACTGCGGCGATTCCGGGTTGTCCGGGAGCACGAAGATGTTGCCCGGGTGCATGTCCGCATGGAAAAGGTTGTAGCGGAAGACCTGGGAGAAAAAAATGTCCACGCCGCGTTCGGCGAGCTGCTTGAGATTGATGCCGGCTGCCCGGAGCCGTTCGGTGTCGTTCACCGGGATGGCGTAAATGCGTTTCTGCACCAGCATCCGGGGCGTGACGAAATCGAAGTACATGGGCGGGATGGACAGCAGCGGGCTGTACTCGTGGTTGCGCCGCATGGCATCGGAGTTGCGCGCCTCGCGTTCGAGATCCAGCTCGCCCCGGATGATCTCGGCATAGTCGTCGACAATGCGCGCCGGACGGAAATAGCGCGCGTCGGCCCAGAGGCGTTCGATCCAGCGCGCGCCGGTGCGCGCCACCCGCAGATCCCGTTCCACCACGCCCGCGATATCCGGGCGCAGCACCTTGACCACCACCTCGGTGCCGTCATGGAGCACGGCCGGGTGCACCTGGGCCACCGAAGCCGAAGCCATGGGCTCCACGTCAAAGGACTGAAAAGCCTCGCTCACGGACCGGCCCAGTTCCGCTTCCACCAGGGCCCGGGCCTGTTCGCCGGGAAAGCCGGGCACATCGTCCTGGAGGCGTTCCAGTTCGGCGGTCCACTCGGGCGGCAGCAGGTCCCGGCGCGTGGCCAGCAACTGGCCCATCTTGATGAAGATGGGGCCCAGGCGCTCCATGGCGAGACGCAGCCGCTCACCCTCGCTCAGCCCGGCGGTGCCCAGCCAGGCCGCCGGCCAGAGAAACTGCAGCCAGACCAGGGGGGTGGTCAGCGGATGGGCGGGAAAGAGCGAGAGCACCCGGTAGCGGCAGACCACATGGATGACCTTGAGGACACGCCCGAGCGGCAGCATTACGCCTCCGTATCCAGACGCTGCCGGATGCGCTGCACCCGGGCATCCAGGCGGTCGAGATCCATGCGCAGTTCGTCCACGTCCTGGTTGAATTCGTAAACGTCGCGGCGCAACGCCAGCAGCTGCGACTCGTCGCGCAGGTATTCGCCCATCTGTTCGCCGAAGCGCTCGAAGGCCTGCCGGGCCCAGCCGAACAGCTGCCGGGCGCCGTAATCCACCTGCTGGGCCAGCTCCGGGCCCAGCAGGGGTTCGAAGAGCGCGCCCCAGTCGATATCCAGCTCCCGGGCGATGGCGGTCAGTTCCTGCAGCAGGCCCTGATCGCCCTGAATGCGCACCCGGCTGCCGATCAGCGATTCGTCGCCGTCGGCGTTGAACAGCCGCGCGGCCAGCTCCGGCGGACTGCCCCGCAGCCGGATATCCGGCTGCGCCTCGCTGGCGTGGTAGAGCTCCACGCCGTCTTCCACCACCAGGGCATAAACGGTCAGCGGCGGCAGGGTGAAATGCACGGCCACCAGCCGGCCGATATGCCGGGCCAGGTGTTCCCGGGTGGCGGGATCGTTCCGCAGGGCGGCATTGACCGCGCGCTCCACCGCGGCAATGGAAGCCGCCTCGAAGGCATTGGGGGGACGGGCTTCGTCGCGCAGGGACATCAGCTCTTGAACCCGCGATGGACGGCGACAATGCCGCCGGTCATGTTGAAGTATTCCACCCGCGCGAAACCGGCCTCTTCCATCATGGTTTTCAGGGTTTTCTGGTCCGGGTGCATGCGGATGGATTCCGCCAGATAGCGATAGCTGTCCTCGTCGCCGGCCACCGCCCGGCCCAGCCGGGGCAGCACGGAGAAGGAATACAGATCATAGGCCTTCGACAGCGGCTCGCTCACCGGCTTCGAGAACTCCAGCACCAGCAGGCGCCCGCCGGGCTTGAGCACGCGCAGCATGGATGCCAGGGCCTTGTTCTGATCGGTGACATTGCGCAGGCCGAAGGCGATGGTGATGCAGTCGAAGCGGTTGTCGTCGAAGGGCAGCGCCTCGGCATCCACCAGCGCCGTTTCGGTATTGTGCGCGCAGCCGGCGTCGATCAGCCGGTCCCGGCCCTCGGTGAGCATGGCTTCGTTGATATCGGCCAGCACCACCCGGCCCTGTTCGCCCACGCGGCGGGAGAATTTGATGGCGAGATCGCCGGTACCGCCGGCCAGGTCCAGCACTTGCTGGCCCGGGCGCACACCGGCCAGTTCCAGCGTAAAGCGCTTCCAGAGCCGGTGGACGCCGAAGGACATGAGATCATTCATCAGATCATACTTCGGCGCCACCGAACGAAAGACATCGCCCACCCGGCGGGTCTTTTCCTCGCGGTCCACCTGCTGATAGCCGAAGTGGGTCTTGCGCTCGTTCATGCGGAACTCCAGTTCCAGGCGGCCGGCGAAAAGGGATCCGGGTCGCCGTTGAGTACGCGTTCCAGAATCTCGTGCTCGTCGTCGGCGATGGTTTGCAGCAGCTCGCCCACACTGTCCAGGGGTTTCATGGCCGTAAAGGCCCGGTCGAGAAAATCATAGAGGCTGGCGAAACCCGCCGCGCGGGCCGGCCGGCGCACCATGCGGAAACTGGTCTGAATGGTGCGGCTGCGGATGTAGCGGTCCATGTGATGCCCCAGCTCGCCGATCAGACGCAGCTGGTGCTGACGCTCGGCCAGCCGGTCATGGGCCTGATCGCCATAGGCGCGGATATAGTCTGCTTCGTCCAGTTCGTCATCGAGCAACGCACCCAGCCGATCCACCAGATCCTCGTCCAGATGCTGGGTGACAATGGCCGCCTCCAGCGCCGAAGCGGAGGTGGACATGACCCGGTCGGGCAGCAGCCGCACGGCCTTGGGCAGGGCCCGGCTGATCTCCTCGGCCACTGGCCGCAGATCCCGGCCGCCATAGACCTCGTCCAGCAGAAAGGTCACGGCCGGTTCCACCTTCTTCTGCAGAAGCCGGTTTGCATGGGTGCGCTGCAGCCGCCGCGCCTGCCAGTCCTGCAGCTTCAGCAGCCGGCGGATAAAGCGCTGATCCCCGCCGTGCTGGCGCAGCGCGAAGAATCGGTCCAGATCCTGGCGAAGCCGCTCGCCCGCTTTCATCGTCGTCTCCGTCGGTGCTGCCAGCGGCAGGGGTGAAGCGGAGGTTCCCTAAAACCGCCCGCCGACTCCCAGGGTAAGATTGCTCACCTCGGCGCTGCTGCGATCGACCAGACGCATGAACTCCAGCGAAACAAAGACATTGTTGGCCACGTCCATGTCCGCGCCAATACCCAGCGAGAGATCATTGTGATCCTCGCCGCTGTTGCCCACCGTGGTTTCCACCCGGCTTACACCCAGCAGACCATAGGGGCGCACCGGCAGGGTGTCGGGGAACTGGCCGCGCAGATAGGCGCCGAAATAGCGGTCGATTTCCACGTCGGTGCCATTGATCCGGTCATCGCTCAGGCCCAGCGCGGCCCGGAATTCGCCGCCGAAGGTCCCTTCCGGGTTCAGCCAGGAGCCGTAGCTGAACTGCAGTGCGTCCACGTCCGCGTCGGCTGTTCTCTCCTCGGGTTCGATATTGCTGAACGCGTAACCGATGCTGGCATAACCGCCGGCCAGCACCTGGGGGGCGATCAGGGTGATGACTACGGCCAACAGCCACTTTTTCATGAGTACTCCTCGAGACGCCGGTGCCTGAAACAGTCCTGATTGTAGCGGAATCAGCGCGTTCGGGCGAAGCCGATTGTGGCCAGGTGGGCGTGGATTCGGACTGAGGGGATACCGCCTGTGATCGTCGCCGCACGGGCGGATCCGTGTCATTTGTTCTCGTGAGCCCCCGGCTCGCTATCACGGCTGTCGGGTACCGGATCCAGCCCGCCGGCATGCCAGGGGTGGCAGCGCGACAGCCGCCGCGCAGCCAGCCAGGCGCCCTTGAGCGCGCCATGGGTTTCAATGGCCTCGCGGGCGTATTCCGAACAGGTGGGATGGAAACGGCAGTGCTGGCCCACCCAGGGACTGAGCAGGTACTGGTAGATTCTCAACAGTGCCAGCAGGAGTGTTTTCATGGCCATGTCATGCCGCCGGGAAAAGCGTGACCTTATTATAGCAGGCTGGCGCCTGTATTCGGCAGGGATGCTTTTCGAGAGTATTCGCGGGGGAATCTTCATGTCGCGGCACCGGCCGGTGCGCTGTTTCACCATCCTGCTGCTTGTTCTGACTTCGGCCACGGCCGCGGCGGACAAGATACGGGTGCGTCTGGAGCCGTTTCCGCCGCTTATTCGTGAAGACGGTAGCGGACTGGTCGTGGAGATGCTCGAGGAGCTGGCCCGCGAGCATGAGCTGAGCCTGGATATCCGGATCCTGTCCTATAGCCGCGCCAGGTATCAGCTGAGCAATGGCGAGGCGGATCTGATCGGCATGGTGCCGCTGGAACGGGAAACGGACGACTTCTATGGCTATGCCCGGGAGCTGGACTGGCGGTTGCCCACGCGCGCGGATCTGTTCGCCCTTTCTCCGGAACGGCTGGACGGCGAGCGCTGGCGGGAGGGGCGTATCGGCACGCCCTGGGGCAATGCCCCCTTTTTCAGCGATCTGACCGGTGTGGGCAAGGACCAATTCGTGGAGTCCTCTTTGCCCAGTCTGACACGCATGTTGCGCGGCGGGCGTATCGACACGCTGCTTTTCGCTCGCGTGTCCACCATGAGCACCGTGGCGCGGCAGGAGCTCGAAGGCATCCACTACCGCAATCTGTTCAGTATCCCCGCCGGACTGGCGGTGGCGGACAGCCGCGCCGGGCGCGAGTTGCAGCAGCGTCTGGAGCCGTTGCTGGGCAATCCGGAAGAACAGACGCGGTTCGAGGATTACCTGGAGTACATCCAGCTGCCCGACGAGGGCCGGGTGGATCGGGTTATGGTCCCGGAGGAATAACGCCGGAATCCCGGGCGATTTCCACCCGGTCACGCCCGCCGTGCTTGGCCCGATACAGGGCCTGGTCGGCCTGGTGCACCAGTTCCTTCACATCGTGCTCGCCCCGGGTGCTGCTGACGCCCAGGCTGGCGGTGATATGCACCGGCTCGTGCGGGTGCGTCAGCACAGCGGTTTGGGCCAGCTGTTGCCGGCAGCGTTCGGCCACTTCCGCCGCCTGAGCGGTGTCCGTGTCCGGCAACAGCAGCAGAAACTCCTCGCCGCCGTAGCGTCCCACGCGGTCGGGCGTGCGCAGACTGGACTGCAGGGTCCCGGCCACGACCTGTAGCGCCTCGTCGCCCGCCTGATGGCCGAAATGGTCATTGAATCGCTTGAAGTAATCCAGATCCAGCATGATCACCGACAGCGGCTGGCCCGTGCGCTGACTGCGCTCCAGTTCGCGTTCCAGTTCGTCCATGATCCAGCGGCGATTGGCCACGCCCGTGAGGGCGTCGATCACGGCCAGACGCTTGATTTCGTCCTCGCGCTGGTGCCAGCGGTGAATCACATAGGCGGACAGGGAGAAGAGCACGATCAGGTGGGGGGCGGCGAATACGGTCAACATGCCGGTCACCCAGAACGGTGAGGTCTCCCCGCCGCCGGCTTCCGGGGTCAGCACGGGTGCGTAGGGAATATGGCCGAACGCCGACAGCAGGGCGGAGCCGAAGAGAATCAGCAAGGCCGTGGCGACACCGCCCAGCACCGCGCGGCGGTCGAAGAAGATAAAGCCCACAATGGGCGCGCCCGCCAGCACGATGCCGGAGGCCAGGGACAGGGCGCCCACCTGGTAGCCCAGCAGGGTCATGGTGGCGGCATAGAACTGGACGGCGACATGCTGATAACCCAGGGAATCGGGACGGCGCCGCCGGTACCACAAGCCCAGTGCGCCCAGCGTCAGGGCTGCGACGGTAATCACCAGCAGGAAGAACAGGAGCTGACGCACCCGTTCCGGATCGAACAGTGTGCCCTGGTCGCTCAGTCGCGGAGCCGTCAGGGCATAGCCGATATAGAGCAGATAAAGGGGCACCATGATCCAGCACAGCAGGATGCCCTTGCCCACCGCCGACCATTCCAGCGGATTCCCCAGCTTGTCTGCCGCCCGGTGCAGTAATCGGCGAAATGGCATGATCGTGATTCTAGCAGGCTGTTGAAAAACCCGTTGCGTACTCAGGCTTTCAGGCTGGTTCGCAA
>CAZHGU010000085.1:0-6158 GCA_964532105.1 uncultured Alcanivorax sp.
GAACCAGCCTGAAAGCCTGAGTACGCAACGGGTTTTTCAACAGCCTGCTAACGTTTGCGCGTGGAATTTTGTCCATAGTCTGTTAAAGCTCATTCCGGGACCGGGGTATATCCGGTACCCTTGAAACCTCGTTCGGCGACAGGGACTCCATAATGACCACAAGAAGGTCCGTTTTCGCTGCATTGTTACTGGGGCTGGCACCGTCCACCTGGAGTGCGGGCGGCAATATGCCCGACGAATACGCCTGGCTGGGCGTGCATCTGTCCCAGTACTGGCCCTATCACGAGGAAATCGGGCCCGGCTTTATCGAGGAAGCCACCCTGCCCGGCGCCCGGCTCGGCTACCGCCTGCCGCAGGGCTTTTCCATCCAGGCCCAGTGGGAGCGCAATGAAGTACGCCGTCCCGACTCCAGCCGCGAAATCCAGGTCAACAACAGCTTCGTTTCGCTGCGGCGTCACCTGGATGGCGGTTTTGCCGAACCCTATATGGGCGTGAATATCGGCGAGCTGGTGTTCACCACAAACGAACCCAATGACGAAACCATGCTGGGCGTGGAAGCCGGTATGCAGAAACGCGTTCAGCCGCACTGGGTTCTGGATATCGGCGCGCGCGTACCCCACAGCCTGGATAACGAACGCTTCGATTTTCAGGCCTGGATCGGACTCAATCACGTCTTTGAAATCAACCGCACGGAAGGCACCGCCCGCCCTGAAGTCGAGGAAAAGGACACCTCGACCCCGGACGATGAACAGCAGTCCCTGCGCGATTCCGACCGCGACGGTGTTCCGGACGAGCGCGATGACTGTCCCGGTACCGAAGCCGGCCGTGCCGTGGACAGTCGCGGCTGCGCTTGACCACCACGCCCGGGCGTGTGTCGCCACGGCCCTGACCGTCCCGACTCCGGCGGCGGTCAGGCGAGCCATTGTCCCTGCCCCGCAAGCGGCCATAATCGGAACCATCATTCCGTTCACAAGCAAAGGTGTTTTATGGCCAAAGATGCTGTGGGTTATGCCCTGACGGCACTGAACCGGCTGGCCGGCTCCAGCCTGATCGACCGCATGGGCATGCGGCGTTTGACGGAGCGCATGGCCTATTCGCTGACCAAGTCCGGGTTCCGGGTGATTACCACCACGGCCCGGGCCTTTCAGTCCTCGGGCAAGCTGAGCAAACCGGAACGGCTCAAGGCCCCCGGCGTCACCAAAGAGCTCTTCGATCTCAATATTACCGAAGAGCAGCAGATGATCCGCGACAGCGTGCAGAGCTTCGCGGACGAAGTATTGCGCCCGCGCGGCGAAGAGGCCGACGCCGCGCAGAACACCTCGGACGAGACCCGGGCCGCGGCGCTGGAGCTCGGGCTGAATTTCTTTGCCGTGCCCGAATCCCTGGGCGGGGCGGCTACGGAGCGCTCGCCCGTGACTACCATGCTGGTGGCCGAGGATCTCGCCCATGGCGACATGGGCCAGGCCGTGGCCATTCTCGCGCCCATGAGTGTGGCCAATGCGCTCACGCGCTGGGGCAACGCGGATCAGCAGTCGCGTTATCTTCCGGCCTTTGCCGAGGAGCAGCCGCCGGCGGCCACCCTGGCCGTAGCGGAACCCCATGTGCTCTTCGATCCGCAGCAATTGCGCACCACGGCGCGCAAATCCGGCAGTCAGTGGGTGCTCAACGGCGAGAAGTCGCTGGTGCCGCTGGCCGCCGAGGCCGAACTCTTTCTGGTGGCCGCGCAAACACCGGAAGGCCCGGAGGTATTCATCGTCGAAGGCGGCACCGACGGGCTGACCACTTCGGAGAATCCGCCCATGGGTGTGCGCGCCGCCGGCATGCGCCCGCTGCTGCTGGACAATGTCCAGGTGCCGGAAGACAACCGTCTCAGTGCCGAGGATTTCGACTACCGCGAATTCGTGGACCTGGGCACGCTCGCCTGGTGTTCACTGGCCGTGGGCACGGGCCAGGCCGTGCTGGATTACGTTATTCCCTATGTGAATGAACGCGAGGCCTTCGGCGAGCCCATCAGTCACCGTCAGTCCGTGGCCTTCATGGTGGCCAATATCGCCATGGAACTGGACAGCATGCGCATTCTCACCTGGCGCGCGGTCTCTCGCGCGGAAAAGGGCCTGCCCTTCCACCGCGAAACCCATCTCGCGCGTACCCTGGTCAAGGACAAGGCCATGCAGATCGGCACCGACGGCGTCCAGTTGCTGGGCGGCCACGGCTATACCCATGAATATCCGGTGGAACGCTGGTACCGGGACATGCGCGCGATCGGAGTCATGTTTGGCGGACTCCACTTGTAGGCACGTACACAGCTATCGAAGGCCCCGGGACCTTCCTTCGATTTTTCAGGAGGCAACATGAACCTCGAGATTCCGAACAAGATCAAGCCGCTGATCAACAATGCCCATCAGGTGGCGTTGAGTGTCTTCCGGCCCATTTCGCGCAAGTACGACCGCGCCGAACACGAATATCCCAAGGAACTGGATATGCTGTCCTCGGTGCTGGACGGCATGAACGAGGGCGATCCGGATTCCGGCGCCGGCGCGGCCCAGACGGGCAAGGGCCGGGGCCAGGAAGACGACGGCTCGGTCAGGAACGGCTCCAACATGACTACCTGCCTGGGCTCGCTGGAGCTGTGCTATGGCGACGTGGCCCTGCTGCTGTCCATGCCCCGCCAGGGGCTGGGCAACGCCGCCATTGCCGCCGTGGCCAACGAGGAACAGCTGGAACGCTTTGGCGACAAATGGGCCGCCATGGCCATCACCGAACCGGGCACGGGCTCGGATTCGGCCGCCATTCGCACCACGGCACGGGATGAAGGTGATCATTACGTGCTCAATGGTGAAAAGATCTATGTCACCTCGGGCGCGCGGGCGGATTGCATTGTTGTCTGGGCCACGCTGGATCCGAAGATGGGCCGTAACGCCATCAAGTCCTTCGTGGTCGAATGGGGCACCGAAGGCATGGAGCTCGCACGGCTGGAGAAAAAGCTCGGCATCCGCGCCTCGGACACGGCCGCCATCACTTTCAATGAATGCAGGGTGCCCAAGGAAAACCTGCTGGGCGATCCGGAGATCAATCCGGAGAAGGGCTTTGCCGGGGTCATGGAAACCTTCGACAACACCCGGCCGCTGGTAGCCTGCTTCGCGCTGGGCTGCGCGCGGGCCTCGCTGGAGCGCACCCGCGAACTGCTCGAAGAAAGCATCCAGTACGACTACGACAAACCGGTGGATAACGCCTCCGCCGTGGAAGCGGAACTCTACCGCATGGAAGCCGAATGGGAAGCGTCCTACTGGCTCACAGTCAAGGCGGCCTGGATGGCGGACAACCGCCAGCCCAACTCGAAAGAGGCTTCCATCTGCAAGGCCAAGTCCGCGCGCGTGGGCAACTGGATCACCCTGCGCTGTGTGGAACTGGCCGGCAGCATCGGCTACTGCGAGGACGAGCTGCTGGAGAAGTGGAGCCGGGATTCCAAGATTCTGGATATCTTCGAAGGCACCCAGCAGATTCAACAGTTGATCATTGCCCGCCGTCTGCTGGGCAAGTCCTCGAAGGAACTGCGATAAAACTTCAATCGGGGTCCAGCATTCCGTCTTCGTGAAGCCGCCCTGCAATCAGGGCGGCGAATTCGCGAATGCTGCGATCCACATCCCGTGGATTGCGGGTCACCGTCAACGCACGCCAGATTTCGCGTCCGGAGTCCCGATCATAGAGCGAGGTGCGCACCCGGTATTCGCGCTGCGAGCGGAAGTAGCCCCCGCCCCAGTTGTAGTGGGCCTGAACCCGGTCGGCGCTTTGCAAACCGGGCGTGGTCAGATCCGGGCCCAGCGGCGCTACATAGTCCATGCGGTCGCTGGCCTCTTCCAGCACCACCACCAGCACTGCCTGGGCCGGCGAGTCCGCGCTCAGTTCGCGGATCCGGTCGTGCAGCGCATCCCGGTCCTCCAGCTCCAGTTCCGGGGCCACCTTGTGCGAAACCGTAGTCCCGACACCCTGTTCGTTCAGTTCAGTGGCCAGGGCCTTTTCCACGGCACGGCGGGTGTCGTGTTCTTCCGTGAGGTTGAACAGGAAAAGGTGGCTGTATTCCGCCGAGCGTGCCGCATCATTGCGGGACACGGACACCAGTTCCGTATAGCGTGCACAGCCCGCCAGCAGGGTCAGTATCAATAAGCCCAGAAATGGTTTGCCTGGCCGCATGGCCACCTCCGGAAGCCCTCTTGCTGAACGTCCACTCTACACCGTCCCGTCCCTTTCGTCCCACGCGGAATGTCGGGAACCGGCGTAAGACACTGCTTACAACCTTGTTCGTATTACTAAATGCGAATAAGGCGCGAAATACATCACAGAAACACTGTGATAGCTTCGAAATATGACTGTGAAGTCAGCAAAACAGAACAGAAAAACAGGGCGTACCTGAAGGCGCCCGGGAGGAAGTGTCACCATGCGCACGCGCAGGAAGATCCCGAGCATGGCCTTGACCGCGATCCTGCTGAGCGGGCTGTCGGCCGCGAGCCTCGCCGGTGAAGGCATGATCATGATGTCCGGAGACTGCCCCTATATGGTACTCGATACCACCGAGGGCCAGACCCTGATCAAGCGGGTAACCGGTTCCACGCCGGAAACCGGCGATATTCTGGAAGGCAAGTTCGAGGTCAAGGAGTTTTCCACCCTGACCAATCGACGCACGGGAGAGACGCTCAAGGTCTGGGTGGATGTGGTCGACGCGCACGGCAACCGGGCCCTGTCCCGGCATGGCCAGTACTGTAATGAGAGGGCCGCGGCCAGTTCCGAGCCCTGCGTGATGGCACGCTTGGCGTCCAGCTCCATCGCGCGTTCGGCGCCGCCGATCAGATGCCAGGCGGGCTGCTTGCCGTCGCCATGATCATCGTAGAGTTCACGCAGGGATTCCTGACCCGCGCATACCACCACATGATCCACGTCCAGCACCCGGGCTTCTCCATCCACGGTGATATGCAGGCCCCGGTCGTCGATACGGTCATACTGCACGCCGGGTACCATGTCCACGCCCTTCTTGCGCAGTTCCTTGCGATGCACCCAGCCCGTGGTCTTGTTCAGATCCTTGCCCAGCCGCGTGGTCTTGCGCTGCAACAGCCACACCTGCCGGGGTGACGGATCCACTTCCGGTTCCACCAGCCCGCCGGGCGTATCGGTCTGGAAATCCACGCCCCACTCCTTCATCCAGTGCGGCACCGGTTCGGGACGGGGTTCGCTGGCGTGGCGTGTGAGAAACTCACAGACGTCGAAACCGATGCCGCCGGCGCCGATCACGGCCACGGATGAACCCACCTCGACCCGGCCCTGGAGCACATCGGAATAGGACACCACATTGGGCCGGTCGACACCGTCGAGCTGCGGAATGCGTGGCGTCACGCCCGTTGCGATGACCACATCGTCATAGCCGCCATCTTCCAGTTCGCCGGGCTGTACATGCCGGTTCAGTTCCACCCGGACGCCGTGCTTGTCCAGCTGTTTGCGGAAGTAACGCAGGGTCTCGCTGAACTCTTCCTTGCCGGGAATTCGCTTGGCCATGTTGAACTGCCCGCCAATCTCGTTGCCCGCCTCGAACAGCGTCACATGGTGACCACGTTCAGCCGCCACGGTGGCACAGGCCAGTCCGGCCGGCCCGGCACCCACCACGGCCACCTGGCGCGGCTTGCTGGTTTTGAGATAAACCAGTTCGGTTTCGTGACAGGCCTGCGGATTCACCAGACAGGAGGCGCGCTTCAGCTGGAAGGTGTGATCCAGACAGGCCTGGTTGCAGGCAATACAGGTATTGATTTCATCGGCGCGGGCCGTGCGTGCCTTCTCGGCAAAATGCGCGTCCGCCAGCAGGGGCCTGGCCATGGAGATAAGATCGCCCTGCCCCTGTTCGAGGATGTCTTCCGCCACCTCGGGCGTGTTAATCCGGTTGGAGGCCATTACGGGAATATCCACCACCTCGCGCACCTGACGCGAGGTCTCCACGAAGGCCGCGCGCGGCACCGAGGTGACAATGGTGGGTACACGCGCCTCGTGCCAGCCAATGCCCGTATTGATGATAGTCGCGCCCGCCTGTTCGATTTCCCGGGCCAGATCCAGCACTTCCTGTCGCGTGGCGCCGTCCGGCACCAGATCGATCATGGACTGGCGATAGATGATGATGA
>CAZHGU010000086.1:0-6081 GCA_964532105.1 uncultured Alcanivorax sp.
CCTCGGCGAAGGGCAGCGCCAGCCAGCCCAGCTCGGCGAACTGATGCCACTGCGCCTGATCCACACCGCCCAGCCGCTTTACGCGGCTGCGGAGCCCTTCCAGATCCAGGGTGTCGCGCACATAACGCTGCACACTGTCGCGCAGCATCTTCTGATCATCGTCCAGCGAAAAATTCATAGTCCCAGTACCGATTTGGCGATAATGCCGCGCTGCACTTCGTTGGAGCCGCCATAGATGGAACAGGCCCGGGCATTGAGATACCCCGGCATGGCGGTGAGCACGGCCTCGGGCTGTATCGGATCCACGTCCGCGCCGGGCTCCAGCGCTTCCGGTTGCCAGGCCAGGGCCTGACTGCCCAGTGCGTCCATACAGAGTTCACTGACCTTCTGCTGCAATTCAGTGCCCAGAATCTTGGTCATGGAGGACAGCGCCCCCGGACTTCCGCCCGCGTCCAGCGCCGACTTGATGCGCGCCTCGGTGAATTCCAGCGCCAGCACCTCCGTCTCGCATTCGGCCACCCGGTCGCGGAAACGCGGATCATCCAGCAGATCACCGCCGGCAAGCTTGCGGTTTTCCGCCAGCCGGCGGCACTTTTCCAGCTGCACCCGCAAACCGGGCGCGTATTCCTGACCGCCGCGCTCGAAGGCAAGCAGGTACTTGGCCACGCTCCAGCCGTCGTTTTCCTCGCCTACGCGATTCGCTTTCGGGACCCGGACGTTGTCGAAAAACACCTGACACTGTTCCTGTACTTCGTCCAGACCAGTTATGGGCTCCACCGTGATACCCGGGCTGTCCATGTCCAGCAGCAGGAAGGTAATCCCCTTCTGGGGCTTGGCCTCGCGGTCGGTGCGCACCAGGCAGAACATGCGGTTGGCATGCTGGGCATAGGTGGTCCAGATCTTGGTGCCGTTGATGATGTAATCGTCGCCGTCGCTTTCGGCGAAGGTCTGCAGCGAGGCCAGATCGGAGCCGGCGCCCGGTTCGGAATAGCCCTGGCACCAGAAATCTTCCCCGGAAAGAATGCGCGGCAGGTAATAATCCTTCTGCTCGTCGGTACCGAAACCGATCAGGCAGGGCCCGCACATCATCAGCCCCATGGGAATCAGCGGCGGCGTCTCGGCACGGATCAGTTCTTCGGCAAAGACAGCACGCTGGCTCAGGCTCCAGCCGGTGCCGCCGTATTCCACGGGCCAGGCGGGCGCGGCCCAGCCACGCTCGTACAGGATGCGCTGCCATTCCATGGCTTCCCGGGGTGGCGCAAAGACGGAGGTGGTCAAGCGCCCCGCTTCACGGATGCGCGGCGTCACCGACTGCGCCAGAAAGTCGCGCACATCCCCGCGGAAATCCTCCAGATGCTCCGGAACCTGCAAATCCATGTCCAAACCCGTATCCGGCCCGTGGAGCCTCCAGCATAGAACGCACCGGTTTTACAGGCAGTGACGATTTGCATCAGCGCGGTGGAGGAAAAGGTCAGGGGGAACAGGAGGATGGCCCCGGGAGAAGCCCGACGGCCTGAACGGACATAGCAGGCTGTTGAAAGCCCGAAACGAAAACGGGGCCCCGAAGGACCCCGCATGCGCATTCAGCTTGTACGGCTGAAGACGTTACTCGCCGTAGGCCACGGTGCAGAACTGGGCATAGAGACCCAGGATATTCTTCGTGGAATGATCCACGGTCGTGACCTTGCTGATGCCACCGTCTTTCTTGGCCGCCTCAATGGACGCATCGCCCTGCGCGATCAGGCCCAGGTAGTTATTGGCGCAAGCCTGGCCCTGCTTGCTGGTGGCCGTGCCCTCATTGGAGTTTACCGGGCCCTGGACGTCACTGAACAGGAAACCCGCCGTGGGCGCGGCGGCCGTTGCACAACCGGTCAACCAGGCAGCGCACAGCAGTACGGTTACGATCTTCATGAACTTCATAGAATCCCTCTTTCTATCCGAATGGATTTTATCTTCCGTTGGTGGTCGGGAAAATCGCGAGACTTTCCCGACTCGCTTGAGGCTACATAAAACAGCCCCGGTTAACAATCCAGGACACCGCGATGAATACCGGAATCAGGCCGTTATTCCACCGCCCCCACATAACGTTGCGCGGCCTCGCGTTCCTCCACGGGGTACACCTTGACTTCCATGCCGGGGAAAACCTTGTCCGCGGCAAAACCCACCTTGTGCAGCCAGGACTTGTCGGTGACGATCACTTCCTTTTCAAAGCGCAGCCAGTGCCCCAGGCTGAACTTGATGTCCTTGAGCATCGCTTCCAGCGAAATTCCCCCGAAGGAAAAGATCTCCGCGTACAGACTGATTTTCTCGTGGCGGCCGAATTTCTCCTCAATCGCCTTTTTGGCATCCTCGAATTCGCGCGTGCTGATCTTGCCTTCAATACGAAGACCGACCACGCTATCAGCGTCAAATGGAATCAGCGTCAGCATGCTCTCCCTCAATACAGCCCGTTGGATGGTTATCCGCAACAGCGAATCGTGACCAGACTAGCACGACCATGCTGAGCGGGCCCACCAAAACCGAGCGGCCCGGAAGAGCATCCGACTCATCGCAGAACCTGATCCGCCGCCAGTGCCCCCAGCCGCTGCAGCGCCCATTCCATGCCCGCGTCCCAGGGCTGGGCGCAGTTGAGACGGATACAGCGCTGGAAGCGGCGCGTGGGCGAAAACAGGGGCCCGGGCGCGATGCTGATGTGCTCGGCCAGTGCCCGGCGGTAGAGCTGAATGGCATCCACCCCCTCGGGCAGTTCCACCCAGATGACAAAACCGCCCCGGGGCCGGGTACTGCGCGTGCCGGCGGGAAAATAGCGCGCCACGGCCCGCCGAACCCGGTCCACCGCCCGGGCGAGATCACCACAAGCCCGGCGCAGGTAGCGATCATAGCCGCCGCGGGCGAGAAAGTCCGTGACGGCGAAGCCGGGCCAGGCCGGACTGGCGTGACTGTAGGCATATTTCAGGTATTCCAGCCGGTCGTGAAAACGTCCGGGCACGGCCCAGCCCACGCGCAGCCCGGGCGAGAGAGTCTTGGAAAAGGAACCGCAATAGAGCACGCCGCCGGCACTCTCCCAGGCCTTGGCCGCCCAGGGACGTGGCGATACAAAGCTCAGATCGCCGTAGACATCATCCTCGATCAGGGGCACATTCCGTGCCTCCAGCAGCTCCACCAGGGCACGCTTGCGCGCCTCGTCGGCGCAGTGACCCAGGGGATTGCCGAAGTTGGGCATGAGCAACGCCGCCGCCACGGGCCACTGATCCAGCGCCAGCGCCAGCGCATCCGGCGATACTCCCGTGTCCGGATCCGTGGGAATTTCCAGTGCACGCAATCCCTGGGCCTCGATGGCCTGCAACAGCCCGTAGAAGGTGGGCGATTCAATGGCGATCACGTCGCCGGGCTCCGCCACGGCCCGCAGCGAGAGCATGATCGCCTCCTGGGCCCCGTTGGTGACCACAATCTCCTCGGGTCCGAGCTGGCAGCCGGCGTCCGCCATGCGCCGGGCAATCTGCTGACGCAGCTCCATGGGCCCGGGCGGAAAGGCATAGGCCAGGGCCCGGTCGCCCCAGTTGCGCGCCACGCCGGAAAAGGCGCGTTGCAGCCCCCGGGCGGGCAGAAAATCGCCGTGGGGCACGGCCGCGCCCAGCCGCACCAGGCCCGGCTCGTTGGCCGCCTGCACCACCTGCAGCACCAGGGGCTGGCCGGCCACGGACGTGGGCTGACTCGCCGGCGGAGAAGGATCAGGCGCTTCCGGCGCCTGGCCGGAATATTCGCGGACATAGTAGCCCGAACGCGGGCGCGCCTCGATCAGCCCCTGGTTCTCCAGCAGATGCTGGGCCGCCACCACGGTGGAGACACTCACCCCGAATTGCGCCGCCAGCTTGCGCACTCCCGGCAGACGCGCCCCGGCACCCCAGGTGCCCGCCTCGATCTGGCCCGCCAGGGTGTCCGCTACTTCTTCATAACGGTGCTGGCCCGCTTCCTCGACCATTACAGTTGCCTCCATCAGAAACCGGCACAGTTTCCCCAAAAAGGCAACTGTACTGGTACATCAGACTGTTGTTGAATCTGTAATGATACGCCTCGTGAGCCTAAGGTACATCACCCCGACGGCAGGGCCGTCCAGGCAACACAGGAGAACCAAGCATGACGATTCAGAACCGCGACGCCGGCCACCAGCACGAACAGTACACCCCGGATTTTGTGGACTACTGGGATGATCTGGTGGGCTGGGAAGGCCGTACCGCCTCCGAAGGCGGTTTCTACGAGAAGCTGCTCAAGGAAGCCGGCGCGCGCGAAGTAGCCGATGTCGCCTGCGGCACCGGTTTCAACGCTATCAACCTGGCGCGCTCGGGTCTGGTGGTCACCGCCACCGACGGTTCCGACAACATGATCGGCAAGACGCGCGAAAACGCCCAGCAGATGGGCGTGCGCTTCGCCCATACCCAGGTGGCGGACTGGTTGAATCTGCCGGCAGAACTGGGCGAGGAGCGCTTTGACGCCCTGGTGTGTCTGGGCAATTCCTTTACCCATATCTTCGACCACGAAGAGCGCCGCGACATCCTGGAAGCCTTCTTCAAGGTGCTTCGCCCCGGCGGCATCGTCATCATCGACCACCGCAACTACGACTCCATGCTGGACCACGGCTACAGTTCCAGCCACCAGCACTACTACACCGGCAAGGGCGTGGACGCCTATCCGGCGACGCTGCACCGTCAGCTGGCGCGCTTCGAGTACAAGTTCCCGGACGGCGCGCACTTCCAGCTGAACATGTATCCCCTGCGCCAGGATTACGTCAGCCATCTGCTGGAAGACGCCGGCTTCCGTCAGGTTACGCGCTACGGCGACTTCGAACGGCCTTACGATCGCGAAGCTGTGGATTTCGTTCAGCAGGTGGCCGTCAAGCCGAAGGCCTGACGCCCATGGAGCGCCCCGAATACCCAACCGGTATCCGGGGCCTTTATGTTGCGATGAAATAAAGGAACCGGCCTCCATAGCCGGAGGTTCGGTTCACCTTGACCGGCCCCGACCCCACGGGGATCATACGTAGCAGCAGGGGGAAAGCCTCATGAGTGATTCCGGCGTAAAAACCGACGAGAAAAAGCAGCATTTCGACGACATCTATGTCGCCGAGGATCCGGTGCCCTTCAAGGAGCGCATCCTCGACGATCTGCAGTACGTCTCCGACAACTTCAATCGTCAAACCTTCGACCGCCTGATCCTGGACTGGGCGCAGCAGAAAGCATCCGGCGGGGCCGTGAACCTGGTCGATCTCGCGGGCTGTTTCGGCAACACCACCATGGCCTGCGTCAACGGCATGGACTATGAAACCATCCGCGAGAACTGGAAGGATTCGGAAACGGCGAAAACCGTCAACCAGCCGCGCCGGTTCAACGCCAAAGTCACGGGTATCGATATCTCGCAGAATGCCCTGGCCTACGGCAAGAGCGCGGGCATCTATGACGAAACCATCGACGCCGACCTCAACAACCCGGATGCGGACAAGCAGGCGCAGCTCGATCAGGCGATCAGCGAAGCCAATATCATGATCTCCACGGCCGCGCTGGTTTATCTGGAAACGGCAGCCGTCGAGCGTGTGCTGGATGCCTTCGCCCGCGGCGGCGACGAAGGCTATCTGCTGGTCAACTTTCTCAACCCCTTCGCCCTGGAAGCCGCCGACAGCGCCAAGCGCGCCCTGCTGGAGCGCTTCGAATTCGTCGGCTCCATGGCCAGTCGCCACCGCCTGATGTCGCAGATCGAACGCGACAACTATCCCGGCGAAGAGTGGGTCATGCTCGAGATCTGGGTGTTGAAGCGGAAAAAATAACACCCGGGGTCAGTGTTCGTACTGAAAAACGGGCCCGTGGGGCCCGTTTTCCTTCCAAACTTCCTAGGCCAAACTGATCAATCACAAAACTACTCACAATCCACAACCGAAAGATAACACGCACAACCAACATGATGTGGAGGGAATGACCTCTTCGCCCTCTTGGTAAACTCTTTGTCCGAAAATTTACTGCAATAAACGCAATCATCTCCGTCCACTTCGAACAGTCTACCCTCCTGGTAATTCCGTTGACCCCGTGACTC
>CAZHGU010000087.1:0-6058 GCA_964532105.1 uncultured Alcanivorax sp.
GAACAGAGCCGGGGCGTTACCTATGCGCACCGAGAGAGCTCCGAGGAATAGCAGTTCAAAGCTGCGCGGACGTTACGGCCGGCAGCTCAACGGCAGCATGGCCGGCTTGATATCCGTGCGGTTGATACCACGGGCAGACATGCCGTTGGGCACGCCGGCATTGCCGCAAACCCAGGAAATGGGGCTCTCGGGGGAGTCATCCACGGTAATGGGCCGCATGGACAGGGTCTTGCCCTGGAGGAATTCGCTCGCCTTGTTGCCCAGGTGGATATGGATGGCGCCGTTGTCCACCCGCATCCCCTCGACATAGTTACCCAGAAGCTTGTCTTCGGGTGGCACGCTGGCCTCGGCGTTATCGTGCGGAAAGGACTGATGTCGTTGATAATAAGCGCGAATATCCGCGCGGATGGATTCGCTCAGCTCAGCCGCTTTCGCCACCTTGTCCCGGCTCATGTACATGCCGTATTGCGGCACGGCGATGGTGGCCAGTATGGCGATGATCATCAGCGCCACCATCATCTCGATCAAGGAAAAGCCGGTGCGTAGCATTGTCATGGCCAATTCGGGTCCGCGCCCGCAGTGCCGCCAACTCTGGCGCTCCCGCAGGCTCCGGTACAGTCGACGCGGGCCGCAGTCACTCGACGGTCACGGACTTGGCGAGATTGCGGGGCTTGTCCACATCCGTGCCCCGGGCCACGGCCACATGATAGCTGAGCAACTGCAGGGGCACGGTGTACACCATGGGCACCAGGCACTCCGGTACCGGCGGAATGCGCAGCACCGTGATGCCGTCGCCGTCTTCCAGGGCCACGTCCCGGTCCGCGAAAACCACCAGTTCACCGCCCCGGGCCCGCACTTCCTGCAGATTGGACTTGAGCTTTTCGATCAGATCATCGCGCGGGGCCACCGCCACCACGGGCATGTCGCGGTCCACCAGCGCCAGGGGACCGTGCTTGAGCTCGCCCGCCGGATAGGCCTCGGCATGGATATAAGAGATTTCCTTGAGCTTGAGCGCACCTTCCATGGCCAGCGGGTACTGGGTGCCGCGTCCCAGGAACAGCGTATGGTGTTTTTCCACGAACTTTTCCGCCAGCGTCTCGATCTGGTCGTCCAGTTGCAGGACCTGCTCCATCAGACTGGGCAGACGGCGCAGCTCGTCCAGCTTTTCCTGAATACCGGTTTCGTCCCGGTGCTGACAGCGCGCCAGTGCCAGGGTGAGCAACAGGAAACCCGCCAGCTGCGTGGTAAAGGCCTTGGTGGAGGCCACGCCGATTTCCGGACCGGCGCGGGTGAGCATGACCAGTTCGGATTCCCGCACCAGCGAGGAAGCGTCCACATTACAGATGGCCAGCCGGGCCAGATAATTCTCCGAGGCGGTTTCGCGCAGCGCAGCCAGGGTGTCCGCGGTTTCACCGCTCTGGGACACGGTGACAAAGAGCGTGTTCTCCGGCACCACATGCTTGCGGTAGCGGAACTCGCTCGCCACTTCCACCTGACAGGGCAGTCCGGTCAGCGCCTCGATCCAGTAGCGCGCCACCATGCCCGCATGAAATGAGGTCCCGCACGAGACAATCTGGACATTGCGGACTCGCGGCAGCAGCTCTCCGGCCCGTTCGCCGAAGGAACCGGTGAGCGCATCCAGGTTATCAAGCCGTCCTTCCAGGGTACGCTGCAGCGCCAGGGGCTGCTCGAAGATTTCCTTGCCCATGAAATGACGGTATTCGCCCTTTTCCGCGTCCTCGTAGCTGCCGTCGAATTCATGTACTGCACGTTCGGCCGGATTGCCATCCCGATCGGTAATACGGATATCGTTGCGGCCAACCTCGGCCACATCGCCTTCATCAAGAAAGATGAAGCGATTGGTGACGGGCAGCAGGGCCAGCTGGTCCGAGGCAATAAAGTTTTCCTCGAACCCCAGGCCGATCACCAGCGGACTGCCCGAGCGCACGGCCAGCAGGCGCTCGGGCTCATCCGCCGAAAGCACGCCCAGGGCATAGGCACCGTCCAGGCGCCGGACCACCTGCTGTACCGCCGCGGCCAGATCACCGGTCTCGGCACGGGCCTGGTGCACCAGATGCGCCACCACTTCCGTATCCGTGTCCGAATGGAATCGATAACCCGCTGCTTCGAGTTCGCGTTTCAGCGGTTCATGGTTTTCGATAATGCCGTTGTGAACCACGGCAATGCCGTCGCCGGAAACATGGGGATGGGCATTGTCCTCGGACGGACCACCATGGGTGGCCCAGCGGGTATGGGCGATGCCCAGGGTGCTTTCCAGTCCGGACTGTTGGACCGCCTGCGCAAGTTCATTGACCTTGCCGGAGCGGCGCAAACGCTGAAGCCCTTGATCCGTGAGAATGGACAGGCCGGCGGAATCATAGCCACGGTATTCCAGACGCTTGAGTCCGTTCACCAGAATGGGCACCACGTTTCGATGCGCAATCGCGCCTACAATGCCGCACATGACTGTATTGCTCCTTTGAGCGCTCTATTCGACGGCGCCGCTGCTATTTCTTTTTCGGTCGCTGCCAGCCTTCGATATTGCGTTGTTTGCCCCGCCCCACGGCCAGCTCCTCATCCGGCACGTCCCGGTTGATGGTACTGCCGGCGCCCACGGTAGCGTTGCGACCGATGGTGACCGGGGCGACCAGCGAGGTATTGGAGCCGATGAAGGCGCCATCACGAAGAACGGTTCGATGTTTGCCGGCACCATCATAATTGCAGGTAATGGTGCCCGCACCCACATTCACGTCCTCGCCGATTTCGGTATCGCCAATGTAAGCGAGATGATTTACCTTGCTGAAGGGTCCGATAACGGCATTTTTCGTTTCGACGAAATTGCCCACCTTCGCCCCGCGCCCGAGTTCAGTGCCCGTGCGCAATCGAGCATAGGGTCCGATGGTGCAGTTCGCTTCGGCCCTCACGCCTTCCAGATGACTGTGGGGCAGGACAGTAACATTCTCGCCCAGTGAGCAATTCACGAGCACACAGTTGGCCCCGATCTCCGTGCCCGAGCCCAGCTCCACACGGCCGGCGAACACAGAGTTCACGTCGATGCTGACATCCTCACTGCAATCGAGTTCACCGCGAATGTCGATGCGTGCCGGGTCCCGCAGGGTCACCCCCGCGCGCATCAGCCGTTCGGCCTGGACCTGCTGCCAGATGCGCTCCAGTCGGGCCAGTTGAACCCGGTCGTTGACGCCATCCGTTTCCCAGCCATGCTCGGGCCGGGACGCGCGCACGGCCAGCCCCTGATCCACGGCCGTGGCAATAATATCGGTCAGATAATACTCGCCCTGGGCATTTTCCGCGGACAGCGCCGGCAGGGCCTGCTCCAGGAAGGCGCGCGGCGCGGCGAGGATGCCGGTATTGATCTCGCGGATGGCGCGCTCATCGTCGGTGGCATCCTTGTACTCCACGATCCGGCGTACCGCGCCCGCTCCATCCCGGACGATACGGCCGTATCCGCCCGGCTCGTCCAGTTCCAGGGTCATCAGCGCCAGTGCGTGCTCGTCCACGTTGGCAACGAAATCGGCCAGGGTGGTGGACTGAATCAGGGGTACATCGCCCAGCAGCACAAGCACATGGTCCTGGGTGACCGCCGGCAGGGCCTGGTTGACCGCATCGCCGGTACCGCGCTGTTCGGTCTGCTCCACCCAGGTGAGATCCTCGCCCGATACCGCGTCCCGGACCGTTTCGCCGCCATGCCCATAGACGACCACAATGCGTTCCGGATGCAACGCCCGGGCGCTGTCGATTACATGCTGCAGCAGGGAACGGTCGGCGAGTTCGTGCAACACCTTGGGCCGTGCCGAACGCATGCGCGTGCCCTTGCCCGCCGCCAGAATGACCACCGCCAGACTCATGTCCCGGCCTCCCTGAATCTTTTCCCTCGGACCGGACCGACCAGTCCGGGTTCCGTGCAGGATACCAACAAAAAAAGGGCAGCGCCGGGCTACCCTTTCATGACAACCGCACCATGGCGCGCGTCAGCGTGCGCGGGACGCCTGTCGCTTGAGCTGTTCGATAGTGCGAAGCCGTGCCGTGGCTTCGGCCAGTTCGGCCGCGGCGCGGGAATAGTCCATTTCGGATTTCTGGCTGTCCAGCGCCTCGCGTGCGCGCTCGCGCGCCTGCTCGGCGGCGGCTTCGTCCATGTTCTCGGCGCGATCGGCCGTGTCGGCAAGCACCGTGACCAGACGTGGCTGCACCTCGAGAAAGCCGCCGCTGACGTAGAAGATTTCCTCGTCCCCGTTCTGCTTTTTCACGCGCACGGGACCGGGCTTGAGCCGGGTCAGCAGGGGCGTGTGGTGCGGCCAGATGCCGAGGTCGCCTTCCTCGCCGGCGGCTACCACATATTCGACCAACCCTCCGAAGAGGTTTTCTTCTGCGCTAACAATATCGCAATGCACGGTCATCGCCATCCGAGTTCCTCCCCGCGCGCGACTTACTTGCTGTCACGCTGATTGTAGGCTTCCACCACTTCGTCAATGGTGCCCTTCATGTAGAAGTCCTGCTCGGGGATGTGGTCATAATCACCATTCAGGATACCCTGAAAGGCGCGGATTGTCTCCTTGAGGGAGACATACTTGCCGGGCGCGCCGGTGAACACTTCCGCCACGAAGAACGGCTGGGACAGGAAACGCTCGATCTTGCGCGCCCGATCCACGGTCTGCTTGTCTTCCTCGGACAATTCGTCCATGCCCAGGATGGCGATAATGTCCTTGAGTTCCTTGTAACGCTGGAGCACGGTCTGCACGCCGCGCGCGCAGTTGTAATGCTCTTCGCCCAGGGTCATGGGATCGAGCTGACGCGAGGTGGAATCCAGCGGATCAATCGCCGGATAAATACCCTTGGAGGCAATATCCCGGCTCAGTACCACGGTCGCGTCCAGGTGCGCGAAGGTGGTCGCCGGCGACGGGTCCGTCAGGTCGTCCGCCGGTACATAGACCGCCTGGACCGAGGTAATGGAGCCGGTCTTGGTGGAGGTAATCCGCTCCTGAAGCACACCCATTTCCTCGGCCAGGGTGGGCTGATAGCCCACTGCCGACGGCATCCGGCCCAGCAGGGCGGACACTTCCTGACCCGCCAGGGTATAGCGGTAGATGTTGTCGATGAACAACAGCACGTCCCGACCCTCGTCACGGAATTTCTCCGCCACGGACAGGCCGGTCAGCGCCACGCGCAGGCGGTTACCCGGCGGCTCGTTCATCTGGCCGTAGACGAGCGATACCTTGTCCAGGACGTTGGAATCCTGCATCTCGTGGTAGAAATCGTTGCCTTCCCGGGTCCGCTCACCCACGCCGGCGAACACGGAATAACCGGAGTGCTCGATCGCGATATTGCGGATCAGCTCCATCATGTTCACGGTCTTGCCCACGCCGGCGCCGCCGAACAGGCCCACCTTGCCGCCCTTGGCGAAGGGCGAGACCAGGTCAATTACCTTGATGCCGGTTTCGAGCAACTCGTTAGCGGCCGACTGCTCTTCGTAGCTGGGCGCTTCACGGTGAATGGAGGCGCGCTCCTGCTCGCCGATGGGGCCCGCCTCGTCAATGGGATTGCCCAGAACATCCATGATGCGGCCCAGGGTTTCCTTGCCCACCGGCACCTGAATGGGCTCGCCGGTATTGGTTACGTTGAGGCCCCGCTTGAGGCCCTCGGTGGAGCCCATGGCAATGGTGCGCACAACGCCGTCGCCCAGTTGCTGCTGCACTTCCAGCGTGGTCTCGGTACCGTCTACCGTCAGAGCGTCATAGATCGCCGGCACCGAATCACGCGGATACTCCACGTCCGTCACGGCACCGATGATCTGAACAATACGACCGCTACTCATGCTTGCATCCTCTCTGCTTGCGTTTTGCCGCGTTGACGGGGCTCGGCCCTAGACCGCGGCGGCACCACTAACGATTTCGGAAATTTCCTGGGTAATGGCGGCTTGCCGCGCCTTGTTGTACAGCGTCTGCAAGTCATCAATGATTTCGGTGGCGTTATCCGTCGCCGCCTTCATGGCAATCATGCGCGCGGACTGCTCGCACGCATTGTTTTCCACCACACCCTGATA
>CAZHGU010000088.1:0-6028 GCA_964532105.1 uncultured Alcanivorax sp.
GGCTTCTGGGCAGGCCAGAAACTGATGGCGGCCGGGCGCTATCACCTGGCCCAGCTGAACTGGCTGGTCGGGTATTTCGGCATGTTCTTCATTCTGATCTACGGCTGGGATGGCCTGGGCTTCGACCGTTTCCTCTACGACCGGGACATGTTCCCGGGCAGCCCCGCCTGGGTGCCGGGCGCGGGCACCGAGGCGGGCGTGCTGGCCGCCAGCCTCCGCCATTTCTTCAGCCTGTTCAATGCACAGGGCGGCCCTACGGTCGCGGCCACTCTGTATACCGACGCTCTCTGGCTGATCCCGCCCTTCGCCTGGCTCTTCTACAGCTGGCTGCGCAAGGACGTGCGCGTGGACCATCAACCCGAACCCGGATTCATTCGCACCTTCGCGTCCTATCTGGGCGGTGTTTTCGTGGTCGCCCTGGGCAGCGCCGCCATCAGCGCCCTGACCGTCGGCCTGTTCGGACAGTTGTTCGGTGCCGGCGAAGTCATCCAGCACGGCGGCTTCTATGCGCCGGAGAACCTTTTACCCCATATCATGAGCTATGTGGCTGGCTTGCCGCTGTCTTTGGGCATGATCTGGTTCCTGCTGCTGCGTCCGGGCATGCCTTTCTTCCACATACTGCAACCGCTGATGGCCGGTGCCGATAAAAGCGGGCAGCGCGCCCGCCCCGGGGTCTGAACGGGCCCCGGACCCCTTTCGGGGGACCGGCTCGTATACCACCGACTTGGCGACTTGGGAGGCGACTTGGGACACCCCCATGGACGGATCAAGCATGGCAGCCGCGCCGACGCGGAGCAAGGGCGGCGGATTCCATTGCCCGATCACACACGGCCCGGCATGGACGACACGGGTGGCACTGGCGTGGCTTGTAACAAAAATCTGAACCGGATTCACCTGTTAAAAACAGGGGTCCTCGGCTACAATGCCGATCGTTTTCCCGGTCTGGATTGCCATTATGCGCATTGTTGTTTATGCCGCTCTTATGCTGCTCTTGAGTACGGGGCTCGCCCGGGCCGCCGATCTGGAAGCTGTCCGCAACGCCGCCTGGGATGCGGACAGCGAATGGACCGCAGCGCGGCGTACCTGGAAGGCGGAACAGGAAACCCTGACTCAGGGGCGCAGCGGTTTGCTGCCCAGTGTGACCGCCAGTTACAGCGACACTGAATCCGAATACGACCCGGCGAGCATCGACGGAACGGCCGATTTCGAAAACAGCACCCTGACGGTGCAGGCGCGACAACCCCTGTTCCGCCCCGGCGCCTGGTTCAGCTATCAACAGGCCAAAGCGGCCACCTCACAGGCAGAGGCGCAATTCCGGCAGGCACGCCAGGACTTCTATCTGCGGGTGGCGGAACAGTACATCGGCGTCCTGCGGGCCTGGGACAATCTGGTGTCCGCACGCAGCGAGGAAAAGGCCATCAGCCGCCAGCTGGAGCAGACCCGGGATCGCTTCGATGTGGGCGTGGTGCCGCGCACGGATGTAGAGGAAGCGCGGGCCGCCCATGATCTGAGCCGCTCACGGCTCATTGTGGCCGAGTCGGATTTTCTCATCGCCCGGGATCAGCTCGAGGCGCTGACCGGCCAGCGCTGGGAAGAACTGGCCGTGCTGGGCGACGAGCTACCGCTCGATGGCCCGCAGCCGGCGGAGCCATCCGAGTGGGTAAAACGGGCCCGGGCCCGGAATCCCCAGGTGCAGGCGAGCGAATCGGGCGCCGAAGCGGCCCGGCAGCAGGCGCGCCAGGGTCTTGCCGGCCAGTTGCCTACCGTGGATCTGATCGGCTCCTGGCAGGACGCCGATCAGGTTAACCCTTCCACCGGTCAAGGCCAGATACAGACTTTCCCTTCCGATGCGGAAACCACCACCTATGGCATTGAAGTCAGCATGCCCCTGTTTCAGGGCGGCGCGCTGAACAGTCAGCGCAAGGAAGCCGCATTGCGGCACGAGGCGGCCCGCGCGCAGTACGAGCGCGCCCACCGCGACGCCGGCCAACAGGCGCGCAGTCTCTACCGTCAGGTGAACTCGGATGCGCTGCGGGTCAAGGCACGCCGCCAGGCCATCCGCTCGGCGGAATCGGCGCTGGAGGCGACGCAGTCCGGTTATGAAGTGGGTACGCGCAATGTAGTCGACGTGCTTAATGCCCAGCAGAATCTTTACGGCGCCCGCCGGGATTATGCCAATGCCCGCTATGATTACATCCTCAACAGCCTCCGACTGAAGGCCACGGCGGGTGTGCTGGAGGAGGAATCCCTGGTGCGCATCAACGACTGGTTGTCCACCGAGGAAACCGTGGATCTCTATTCCGTGGGCCAGAATTCCGCCACGGACGACACCACCCGCTGAAGCGCGCCCCGGTGCGCGGCCACCACGGCCGCGCCCGCTTCGCCCTGACGCCGGCGCTCGGTTTCGTCGTTCAGCAGCGCGGTGATTGAGCGGCCCAGTTCATCAGCATCTCGGGCCTGTGTCAGCGCGTCCGCGCGCTCGAGCAACCGGGCCACGTGCTCGAAATTGTGCAGACGGGGACCGGACAATACCGGCAGGGCCCAGGCCGCAGGCTCCAGCAGGTTGTGCCCGCCCACCGGCACCAGGGAGCCGCCTACGAAAGCCGCGTCCGCGGTACCGAGAAGCATCAGCAGCTCGCCCATGGTGTCGGCCAGATAAACACCCGCGTCTCCGATGTCCGCGCCCGTGCTGCGCCGCACGCTATCGAAACCGTACTCACCGATCAGCGCCGCCACAGGGTCGAAACGCTCCGGGTGGCGCGGCACCAGCACCAGCAGGGCATCCGGACGGGCCTCGCGGACCCGGCGGTGCGCCTCGAGCACGGGCTCGTCCTCGCCTTCATGGGTACTGGCGGCGATCCAGACCGGCCGTTGCCCGAAGCCCCGGCGCAGTTCACCCGCCTGGTCCCGCACCGTTTCACTCAGCGACAGATCGAACTTGATATTGCCCGTGACGTCCACCGCCTCCGCGCGCGCACCCAGATGCCGGAAACGGTCGCTTTCTTCCTCCGTCTGAACCAGCACCCGGGTGAGCGCGCCCATCATGGGGCCGGTCAGCGCGGGCAGGCGGGCATAGCCCCGGTAGCTGCTCAACGACAACCGTCCATTGATCAGCATGACCGGAACACCACGCCGATCGGCGGCGCGCACCAGGTTGGGCCAGAGTTCGGTTTCCATGACCAGCACCAGCCGGGGATCGAAGGCGCGGTGGAAACGGGTCAGCGCGCCGGGCAGATCCCAGGGACAGTAGACATGAGTGACCCGGTCATCGAACAAGGCCCGCACACGCTCCGAGCCCGTGGGCGTGGTGGTGGTGACTACCAGGGGCGTGGCGGGATAGCGTTCCAGCAGGGCCCGGATCAGCGGCGCCGCCGCCAGCACCTCGCCCACCGAGACCGCGTGAATCCAGACACTGGCGCGCAGGCGCAACGGACCCAGCCCCAGCGCCAGACGCTCGCCCCAGCGCCGGCGGTATTCGGGCGCACGCCGGCCACGCCACCACAGGCGCGCGAACAATACCGGCAACAGCAGATACCAGAGCAGCGTATAGAGCAAACGCATGCGGGATCCCGCGCTGGAAAAGCCGCTATGCTAGCATAGTCCGCCCTGACAGGCCGTTGCGAACTCCCTTGAGCACGCAACGTTTTTTCACGGCCTGCCAAGCATCGGGGCACCCATGAACGACGATACCCTCCAGGTCGACATTGCCATTATCGGCGGCGGCATTGCCGGTCTCTGGCTGCACAACCGCTTGCGCCGCCGGGGCTACTCCGTGGTGCTGCTGGAAACACACAGCCTGGGCGGGCGGCAGACCCTGCTCAGTCAGGGCATTATCCACGGCGGGCTCAAGTATGCGCTGGGCGGCGGCCTGTCCAGCGAGTCCGAAGCCATTGCGGGCATGCCCGAACGCTGGCGCGATTGCCTGGCCGGACATGGCGATCTGGATCTTTCGAGCGTGCGGGTGCTCTCCGATGCGCAGTATCTGTGGTCCGCCGGCTCCGTGGCCTCGCGCATGACCACCTTTTTCGCCAGCCGCATGCTGCGCGGGCGCATTCACAAGCTGCGCTTCGACGACTATCCGTCCGCGCTTCGCGATCGCCGTTTCCGCGGCCGCGTCTACCAGCTGGACGATCTGGTGGTGGATACCGAATCCCTGATACAGGAACTGGTCCGGCCCCACGCGGAGGAAATGCTGCGCTTCGATCCCGAGCGTGACCGGCTGGAATGGAACGCCGACGGTGTAGCCGCCGTTCAGCTGAACGGCCTGCGCATCGAACCGGAATGCACGGTTCTGGCCGCGGGTGCGGGCAATGAAGAGCTGCTGAATGCCGCCCACCGGCAGGGGCTGGCCGAGGACGTCGCCATGCAGCGGCGCCCGTTGAAGATGATGCTGCTGCGTCACCGGTTGCCCCATCGGCTTTATGCGCATTGCATCGGCCACGGCAGCAAGCCCCGATTGACCATCACCACCCATGACCTGCCCGATGATTCCCGGATCTGGTATCTGGGTGGCGAACTGGCCGAACAGGGCGCGGACATGAGCGATGCCGAGCTCGTCGATTACAGCCGCCGGGAGCTGGAGCAGCTGCTGCCCTGGCTGGATTTCCGCGACGCGGAACTGGTGCCGCTGCCGGTGGACCGGGCGGAACCGCGTCAGGACGGCGGCCACAAGCCCGACAATGCCTGGGCCCGGCGCGATCGCCGCCTGGTGGTGACCTGGCCCACCAAGCTCACCCTGGCCCCGGATCTCGGCGAGCGGGTAGAGCAGCTGCTGGATGAGGGTGAATGGCAACCGCGGCATCTCCAGCCGGCGCTACCACCGGCACTGGAGCGCGCTGAACCCGCTCGCCCGGACTGGTACCGAATCTTTGGAGTCGAGGATGACTGATTTTCTGCGCCCGCTGGGTGATACCGGCATCGATGTCAGCGCCCTGGGCCTGGGCACGGTCAAGATCGGACGCAATCAGGGGGTGAAGTACCCCAGTGGATTTGAACTGCCCGATGACCGTCGCGTCATCGAACTGCTGCGCCGGGCGCGGGAGCTGAACATCAACCTGATCGACACCGCTCCCGCCTACGGCCGCAGCGAGGAACGTCTGGGGCAACTGCTTCGTGACCGCCATGACTGGCTCATCTGCTCCAAGGCGGGCGAGGAATTCCGCGGCGGCGTGAGTCGCTACGATTTCCGCCCCGAGCAGATCCGACGCAGTGTCGAGCGCAGCCTGCGGCGCTTGCGCACGGATTACATTGATCTGCTACTGATCCATTCCGACGGCAACGACCTGGATATTATCCATCGCTACGGCGCCCTGGATGTGCTGGCCGAGCTCAAGCAGAAGGGCTGGATCCGGGCGACGGGCATGTCCACCAAGACGGTGGAAGGCGGGCTCGCCTGTCTCGAGCGCGCGGACGCGGCCATGGTCACCTACAACCTGGCGGACGATTCTCAACGGCCGGTCATCGATTACGCCGCCGAAAACAACAAGGGCATTCTCATCAAAAAGGCCTTCGGCAGCGGCCATCTTTGCACCGACGGCGACGACCCGGTTCGTGCCGGACTGGAAAAAATTCTGGGCACGGCCGGCGTAACCAGTGTAATCACCGGCACCCTGAACCCGGAGCACCTAACCGAAAACACCCGCCAGGCGCGCCAGGTGCTTGCGAGATTTCCACCCCGTTAACAGGCTGTTGAACCTCAGGCCGGCGTTTCGCGAAGCAGCTGCTCGAAGTAAGCAATGGTCCGCGCCAGCCCGTCGCGCAGTTCCACCCGCGGTTGATAATCCAGCACCTCCGCGGCCCGGGTCAGATCCGGCCGCCGTCGAACCGGATCATCCTCGGGCAGGGGCTTGTGTTCGATCCGCGAACCCGAGCCGGTCAGATCCAGGATATGGTCCACGAGTTCGCGCAGACTGATTTCCGCCGAACTGCCCAGATTCACCGGACCCGTAACCTCGTCCGGCGTTTGCATCAACGCGACCAGCCCATCAATCAGATCATCCACATAACAGAAGGAGCGCGTCTGGTGGCC
>CAZHGU010000089.1:0-6007 GCA_964532105.1 uncultured Alcanivorax sp.
TTGTTGGTCAGCCAGTACAGCACCAGACCCGACGGGAACCAGAGGAAGAAAACCGTAAAGACAATGGGCATCCATTTCATGATCTTCGCCTGGGTCGGATCCGGCGGTGTCGGATTCAGTTTGGTCTGCAGGAACATGGAGGCACCCATGAGCAACGGCAGCACGAAATAGGGATCAATGGCCGAGAGATCCTGGATCCAGCCGAAGAAGGGTGCGTGACGCAGCTCCACGGATTCCAGCAGTACATAGTAGAGCGCAATGAAGACCGGCATCTGCACCAGAATGGGCAGACAGCCGCCCAGCGGATTGATCTTTTCCTTTTGGTAGAGCTTCATCAGCTCCTGGGACTGTTTCTGCCGGTCGTTCTTGTATTCCTCCCGGATGCGGTTCATCTCCGGCGCAACCTTGCGCATCTTGGCCATGGAGCGATAGCTGGTTGCCGAGAGCTTGAAGAACAGCAGCTTGATCAACAGCGTGAGCAGGATAATGGCCACGCCCCAGTTGCCCACGCCCACGCCCAGATCGAACTGAATGCCGAAGAGATCCAGCTTGCCGCTCTGCAGGAAAACCAGCACATGGAAAATGGGCTCGGAGATGAACCAGAGCCAGCCGTAGTCCACGGTCATGTTCAGGCCCGGACTCAGCGCTTCCAGTTTGCGCTGGATCTTGGGCCCGGCGTAAAAGTCGCTCTCCAGTACCTGTTCCTCGCCCGGCGCCACTGTGACCGAGGGGGAAACGAAGCGCATCAGATAACGATCGTTATCCGGACGATAGAGTGCTTCGTACGTATGGCTCTGCTCGGCTTCAGGCACCCAGGCCGAGACGAAATAGTGCTGCACCATGGCAATCCAGCCACCCGGCTGGGTGGTGGTCAGACGATCGTCACGGATATCACCAAAGTCGAGCTTGTTGTAGGGAGTGTCCTCGGTCCAGTAGGCCGCGCCCAGATAGGTAGGCATGGGGATCAGCCCGGTGCGCACACCCGGATCATCGGAGCCGCCGCGCTTGATCTGACCATAGACCGCACCCTGCCAGGGCTCGTCACCGCGGTTGCGCACGATATGGTCGACACGGATACGGTAGCTGCCGCGCTCGAAGGTATAGCGCTTGATGATTTCCGCGCCGCTGTCCTGCTGGAGATAGAGATCCACCTGAAGTTGCTTTTCGCCTTCATCCAGGGTCCAGCGCTTGCGATCGGTCTGCCAGGTGGGTCGACCCTCGGGTGAATCCGTGCCGTCCTCGCCTACCAGACCATTCTGGGCAATATAGGTACGGGCCCGGTTGTTCTTCAGCAATACAAAGGGCTGATCCGGGGTATCGATATCCCGGGGATATTCCGGCAGGGCCAGGCGAACAATGTCACCGCCGCGGCGGTCGATTTCCAGCTGGAGGACGTCCGTAGTGACTTGAATCGTTGAACTGTCGGAGCTGTCCTCTTCGCCCGTCGGCAGATCATCGGAATCGACTTCTTCAGTCGATGCCTGAGGGGCCGGCGCGTCGGGCACATCACCGCTGTCCGGAACGTCAGCCTGACCGCCACCGGCTTCCGGAGTGGATGAGTCGGACGGGGAAGGGGATTGTTCGGCAACGGATTCCCCGGATTCCGGCACACCGCCGTAATCCTCCTGCCAGGAGAGAATCAGTAAATAGCCGACAATGGCTATGCCGGTAATCAACAGGGCACGCTGGATATCCATGAGCGGAGTTTGCTTGCGGCGCGGAAAACGGTGCGCAGTTTCTCAGGCTTGGGTACGCTTGGCAAGTAACCTTTGCCAGGCCTGCTCCAGCTTGTCACGCAGCACCGCGGGATCGGTTGAATCCGGCGGACGGCGCAACAGCAGCACTACATCCAGGCCCGTGAGGTCCGCGGTTCGCAGCCGGAAGGATTCGCGACCGAGGCGTTTGACACGATTGCGGTCGACAGCCTTTTTCGCCTTGCGGCGGCCGACGACGAGACCCAGGCGGGGATGATTGAGTCCGTTTTCCCGCGCCAGCAGCAGGAAGGAGTCCTGGCTGGCGCGGTAATCGGGCTCATTGAAAACAGCCTGGAACTGGTGCGGCTCGAGCAGACGGTGTTGTCTGGGAAAGGAATAGGGCCGCACCGGAGGAAAGACAAGCGCCGTGCAAGCGCTGCCGTTATACGCTGAGCCGCTTGCGGCCCTTGGCGCGGCGACGCTTGATCACGTCACGGCCGCCCTTCGTGGCCATGCGGGCACGAAAGCCGTGGGTACGCTTGCGCGAGATGTTGCTGGGCTGAAAAGTGCGCTTCATGGCTCTTCCCCATGGGGTTCCGTGAGAGGGCGTGAAGTCTAGGCGAGCAGCGCGGGGGTGTCAATCCGGGGAATTCGCCGCCTGGGGCCGGGTTCTATAAGTATTATTATATTGGATTATTTATTAGTTATTACTGCTGTTAGGGACGGCCCTTTTTGGGGATGGATCGAAAAAATCCTTTTGGTTCAGCAAGATAGCCAGGAAAGGGCGCTGTATAACCAGTGCGGTGAACGTGCTTATATCCTGTGGAAGAAGACGGGACAAGGGTGGAGAAAAAATCATCCCGGGATTATGCACCGGCTTACCCCGGGATTATCCCTGTGGTTATAGGCAAATTATCCACAGCCAAAAAAGCCGCTCCGGGCTGTGGATAACCCGGTCGCGCGAGGTATAGAATGACCGCTTTTCCCGTCCATCCAATCAAGGTTGATTCGTGTCGGAAGAGCTCTGGGATCGGTGTCTGCAACGGCTGGAGGAAGAGCTACCGTCGCAGCAGTACAACATGTGGATTCGCCCGCTCCAGGTGGTGACCTCCGGCGACGGCACCGAACTGACGCTCTATGCGCCCAACCGGTTCGTGGTGGACTGGGTGCGGGACAATTATCTGGAACGGGTGCGCAATCTGCTGGGCGAGTTGCGCGACGGTACCGCGCCCGTGGTGCATCTGGATGTGGGCTCGCACCGGCCCGCGGCGCCGGCGCGTGAAGAAGAGACCCGGGAAGCCGCCCCGGCGGTGGACAGCCCGGAGAAGGGCGACACGGCGCCCGTGTCCGCGCCGGCCATGAAGCACCGCACCAACCTGGTCAAGAGCTACACCTTCGAGAATTTCGTCGAGGGCAAGTCCAACCGCATGGCTGCGGCGGCGGCCCAGCAGGTGGCGGAGAATCCGGGTATTCACGGCTATAATCCGCTTCTGCTCTACGGCGGCGTGGGCCTGGGCAAGACGCACCTGATGCAGGCGGTGGGTAATGACCTGCACGAGCGCAACCCCAATGCCCAGGTGGTCTATCTGCACAGTGAGCGCTTTGTGGCGGATATGGTTTCGGCGTTGCGCAACCGGACCATCAATGAATTCAAGCGTTTCTATCGCTCCGTGGATGCCCTGCTGATCGACGATATCCAGTTCTTTGCCGGCAAGGAGCAGTCCCAGGAAGAGTTCTTCCATACCTTCAATTCGCTGCTGGAGAAGGGCCAGCAGATCATTCTCACCTGCGACAAGTTCCCCAAGGAGGTGGACGGGCTGGAGGAACGCCTCAAGAGCCGTTTTGGCTGGGGCCTGTCCCAGCCGCTGGAGCCGCCGGAACTGGAAACCCGGGTGGCCATTCTCAAGAAGAAGGCGGAAGCGGCGGGCATTGATCTGCCCAACGAGGGGGCCTTTTTCATTGCCCAGCGGATCCGCTCCAATGTCCGGGATCTGGAGGGGGCGCTCACCCGCGTAATCGCTCATGTGCGCTTCACCGGCGCCCAGGTGGACATTGGCGTGATCAAGGAAGCCCTGCATGATGTCCTGGCGGTTCAGGCGCGGCAGGTGAGTGTGGATAATATTCAGCGTAGTGTGGCGGACTACTACAAGATCAAGGTGTCGGATCTGATGTCGCGGCGGCGCAGCCGCTCCGTGGCTCGTCCACGGCAGGTAGCCATGGCGCTGACCAAGGAACTGACGACACTGAGTTATCCGGAAATCGGGGATGCGTTCGGGGGCCGGGATCACACCACGGTACTGCATGCCTGCCGGAAGGTACGCGAGCTGGCGGAAGAGGATCCTTCGGTGGAGGAGGATTACCAGAATCTGCTGCGCAGCTTGAACGCATGAAGGGTTATTCGTTTTTCATCTCAAGGCGGGTTGCTTTATACCTGCACGAAAAGTAGGGGAATTCTATGAAATTCACGATCAACCGCGAACAGTTGCTCAAGCCCTTGCAGCAGGTAGCGGGGGTGGTGGAGCGCCGCCAGACGTTGCCGGTGCTCTCCAATGTGCTGCTGGAAGTCAATGACGAGGGACTGGGGCTGACCGGTACCGATCTGGAGCTGGAACTCGTCGCCCGCGTGGGCCTGGAAGGGGAGAACCAGGCGGGCGAGACCACGGTACCGGCACGCAAGCTGGTGGATATCGTGAAGAGCCTGCCCGCCCAGGCGGAGGTGAAATTCGAGCTGGACGGCGAACGCCTGGTGGTTCGTTCCGGACGCAGCCGCTTTACCCTGTCCACGCTGCCCGCCTCGGAATTCCCCCGGCTGGAAGAGGGCGACGGCGGCATTACCTTCAGCATGGAGCCGGGCCGGGTGCGCAGCCTGATCGACCGCACCGCCTTCTCCATGGCCCAGCAGGACGTGCGCTATTACCTGAACGGCATGCTCTTCGAACTCAGCGCCGGCCGGTTCCGGGTAGTGGCCACCGACGGTCACCGCCTGGCCCTGTGCGATGCCGAGGCCCCCGAGCTCAACGAGGAAACCCAGGTGATCGTGCCGCGCAAGGGTGTCATGGAGCTGGCCCGCCTGCTCGGAGACGTGGAGGAGAATATTTCCATCACCGTGGGCAGCAACCATATCCGGGTGCTGACCCCGAGCGTGAGCTTTACCTCCAAGCTGGTGGACGGCAAGTTCCCGGACTACGACCGGGTGGTGCCCAAGGGCGGCGAGAAGCAGGTTAGCGCCGATCGGGAGGCCTTGCGGCAGGCGCTGTCCCGGGTATCCATTCTCTCCAACGAGAAATATCGCGGCGTGCGGGTGAATCTCTCCTCCGGCAGCCTGGCCCTGCAGGCCAACAACCCGGAGCAGGAAGAGGCGGAAGAGGAACTCTCCCTGGAGTACGAAGGCGAATCCCTGGAGATCGGCTTCAACGTGAGCTATCTGCTGGACGTGCTCAATGTGATGAACGCCAGCCAGGTCAACCTGGAACTCGGGGACAGCAACAGCAGCGCCCTGCTCAAGGACCCGGACATGACCGAGGCACTCTATGTGGTCATGCCCATGCGCCTGTGATCCCTTTCCTCCCGCATCCCGGAGCCCGGCCGGGCTCCGGGGCCTGATTGGCCCGCCATGCTCCGCCGATTCGACCTCCAGGGCTTTCGCAACTACAGCGGTGAATCCTTCCACCCGCATCCCGGGCTGAACCTGATTGTCGGCGATAACGGCTCCGGCAAGACCAGCCTGCTCGAAGCTATCCATGTCCTGGCTACGGGCCGCAGTTTCCGCAATACCCGGGGCTCGGGCCTGATCCGGGAAGGCGCCGGTGAAACCGTGCTGTTCGCGGAAGTGGCGGGCGAGGAGGACCGCACCCACCGGATCGGCATGCGCCGCAAGGCCTCCGGGATTCAGGCCCTGCGCCTGGACGGGGAGAATGCGAGCAGCATGGGCGAGGTGGCCCGGGTCTTTCCGGTGCAGGTGTTTCACCCCGGGACCGTGGACCTGGTGGACGGTAGCCCGGGCACCCGTCGCCGGTATCTCGATTGGGGATTGTTCCACGTGGAACCCTCCTTTGCCGGGCTTCACAGACAGTTTCGCCAGGCCCTGGACCAGCGCAATCGCCTGCTGAAAAAAGACCGCCCGGATCCCCGTGAACTGGGCGTCTGGGACGGACAAATCGTTACCGCTTCTGATAGAATCGATCAGTTGCGAAGGGACTGGCTGGCGCGCCTGACACCGGTTGTGAACCGGCTTCTGGGGGAACTGGCTCCCCTGCCGTCTGTGTCGCTGACGCTGGATTCCGGATGGCCGGAAAACCGGTCCCTGGCCCGGC
>CAZHGU010000090.1:0-5995 GCA_964532105.1 uncultured Alcanivorax sp.
CTGGTCAACGCCTACAAGGATTCCGGGGTCAACCGGATTGTGGCGCTGCGCGGCAACATCCCGTCGGGCATGGGCTCCAAGACGTCGGAAGTGAAGTTCGCGGACGATCTCGTACGCGTTATCCGGGAGGAAACCGGAGATCACTTCACGCTGGAAGTGGCCGCCTATCCGGAGAAGCATCCGCAGGCGCGCAGCTTCGAGGACGACATGGATCACCTCAAGCGCAAGCAGGACGCGGGCGCGGATCACGCCATCACGCAGTATTTCTTCAACCCGGAGGCCTACGCCTTCTACATGGAAGAAATGGAAAAGCGCGGTGTCACCATCCCGGTCTATGTAGGCATCATGCCCGTGATCAACTTCGATAACCTGCAGCGGTTCTCGGACAATTGCGGCGCCGACATTCCGCGCTGGATGCGCATGAAGATGGAAGAACTCAAGGACGATCCGGAGTCGCTGAAGGACTTCGGCACGGAATGGGTTTCCCGGCTGTGTGAAAAGCTGCTGGACATGGGTGCCCCCGGCATTCATTTCTATACGCTGAACCAGGCCAAGCCCACGCTGCGGATTCTGGACAACCTGAATCTGTAAGTGCTGAACGAGGGTGTGCGCGGCCTCCGGGCCGCAACCCTCATTCCTTTTCCCGCCTCTGCTTTCCCCGCTCGCGAATCAGTTTTTCGATACGCTTTTCGAGTTCCTGTTCATACTCCGGCGAGAAACCCTGCCAGGCGTGCGCAATCCGCCCCCGATGATCGATCAGAAAGGCCGTGGGCATGCCCATCAGGTTATAGTCACGCTGGGTTTCATAACCGGATTCGCGCAAGAGCGGATAGTCCGGCCGGTAGTGCTGCTCCAGAAAGGCCAGTGCATCCTCGCGCTCGAGGTCCAGATTGATCGCCAGTACCTCGAAGGCGTCATCGCCGTAGTCCGCTCGCAATTCATCGCGCAGCTCGTCATAGGCGGGCAGCGACGCCCGGCAGGGCGGACACCAGGAGGCCCAGAAATCCAGCAGCACCACCGTGCCGCGATAATCCGCCAGCCGTACGCTCCCCTCGCCGTCCAGCCGGGGCAGCTCGAACGGCGGCGCCGGCCGTGCTCCGGCTGTCAGGGCCATCCCCAGCAGGGCGCACGCAAGCCAGAACCGCGGCGGATACAGCACCGGATGCCACCTCTTCGCAGGGCGTTGTGCAGGACTTATCATTAGGTTCCCCATGGCCGGCAGGAGTCAAGCATGACCAGCAACGCGGAGATCATCGAACGCTCTCGCAAGGTATTCTGGCATCCCTGCACCCAGATGAAGGATTTCGAGACCTGGCCCATGCTGCCGGTCAAAAGCGGCGAGGGAGTCTGGCTCCATGACTTCGACGGCAACCGCTATATCGATGCGGTGTCTTCCTGGTGGGTGAATCTGTTCGGCCATTCCAATCCGCGCATCAACAACCGCATCAAGGATCAGGTGGACAAGCTTGAACACGTGATTCTCGCCGGCTGCACCCAGGAGCCGGTGATTGATCTGTCCGAGCGCCTGGTCAATGTGACGCCGCCGGGACTGAACCGGGTCTTCTATGCCGACAATGGTTCCTCGGCCATGGAAATCGCGCTCAAGATGAGCTTCCACTACTGGCGCAACATCGGCAAGACCAACAAGACGAAGTTCGTCACTCTGAGCAACAGCTATCACGGTGAAACCCTGGGCACCCTGGCGGTGGGCGGCGTGGATCTGTTCAAGAAGACCTATGCGCCATTGCTCATGGATGTCTATACGGCTCCGAGCCCGGACTGTTATTACCGCGAACGCGGCGAGTCCTGGGAGGAATACTCCAAGCGCCAGTTCTTCCGCATGAAGGAAATCCTGGAAAAACACCACGAGGAAATCGCCGCGGTCACGGTGGAACCCCTGGTGCAATGCGCCGGCGGCATGCGCATGTATCATCCGGTTTATCTGACCATGCTGCGCGAGGCCTGTGACCGCTACAATGTGCATCTCATCGCCGACGAGATCGCGGTGGGCTTCGGCCGTACGGGCACACTCTTTGCTTGTGAACAGGCGGGCATTGCTCCGGATTTCATGGCCCTGTCCAAGGGACTCACGGCCGGTTATCTGCCGCTGTCCGCGGTACTGACCACCGACGAAGTCTATGAGGCCTTCTACGACGACTACGAGAACCTGACCGCCTTCCTCCATTCGCACAGCTATACGGGCAACCCGCTGTGCTGCGCCGCCGCGCTCGCCACCCTGGACATCTTCGAGGAAGACAATGTCATCGAGAACAACCGCGAGCTGATCCAGCACATGGAAAAGGCCCTGGAGCCCTTCCATGAACATCCCCATGTGGGCGATGTACGTCAGACGGGCATGATCGCGGCCATCGAGATGGTGCGCGACAAGAACAGCATGGAGCCCTATGACTTCACCGAGCGCAAGGGCATGTATGTCTATCAGCATGCACTCACGCGCGAGGCGCTGTTGCGCCCGCTGGGTAATATCACCTATTTCATGCCGCCCTATGTGATCACGCCGGAACAGATCGACCATCTGGCCCAGGTGGCCTGGGAAGGCATCAACAAGGCCACGATGGAATGATTCCGGCCCCTGTTTACCCGGTGTTGCCATGAGCCGCCGCTTTTACGACGACCAGGCCTTTCAGGCGGATACGCCCTGTGAGCTCGGTGCCGGGCCCAGCCATCATATCGCCCGGGTGCTGCGCATGGCTGTCGGCGACGAACTGGTGGTTTTCAACGGCCAAGGCGGCGAATGGTCGGCGGTGATCGAGTCCGTACACAAGAAGGCGGTCACCATCCGCCCGCTCGCCTTTCACGATAGCGATCGTACACCGCGCATGGCCGTGCATTTGGGGCTGCCCCTGATCAAGGGCGAGCGCATGGACTATGCGCTGCAGAAGGTGGCGGAAATGGGTGCGGCTTCCGTGTCACTGATCCGGTTTGAACGCAACGAAGTCCGTCTGAACGAGCAGCGCATGGAGCGCAAGCGCTCACACTGGCACGGAGTGCTGACCAGTGCCTGTGAGCAATGCGGTTTGAACCGGGTGCCGGCACTGCAGGGGCCGCTGGAGCTTGCCGACATGCTGGCCGCGCCGGCGGCCGGTCCGCGCCTGGTGGCTCATGCGGAGGGTGCAACCTCCGGTCCGGCCGGGCTGGATACGGCAGCGGCCGTTACGCTGATCACCGGGCCCGAGGGCGGGCTCACGGATACGGAGCTGGACGCGTGCCGGCAGGCCGGGTGTCAGGAATTCGCCTTGGGCGAGCGTGTCCTGCGCGCGGAAACCGCGCCGGTGGCGCTGATGGCGGCCCTGTTCACCCGCGCCGACGCCTGGTAGTCAGCGCGAAACCAGCCCCAGCCGCTCGCGATCGGCGTCCCGTCTGGCCCGGGCGAGAATCCGGGGCGAATGGCGATACCAGTTGCGCGCGCCGTCCGGCGTCCAGCGGAAACGCTTGTAGGGCCAGTGATACTGATCCGGGGCTCGGTTGATGCAGGTTTCCAGCCCCTTGTTCATGGCCGTCAGCACCGCCCCGTCCGTTTCGCCGTTTTCCACGTCCGGGCCCTGCTCGAAGATGACCTGCACGTCCCGGGGACCTTGCCGGCGATAACAGCTGGCGAAAAATACCTGGGGCCGGTGACGCAGCACCAGCTTGCTGATCAGGCCCGGGGTTCGCACCGGATGACCGTAAAAGGGCGCGAAGGGATTGTTGCCGCCGGATGGATGATGATCGGCGAGAATGGCCACGGTGCCACCGGCGCGCATGGTCTCGAGCGCCACCTTGACGCCCGAATTGGTCGCCGGCACCAGCCGGCAGCCGGTGCGCTCGCGACCCCGGCGCACCAGTTCCGTCAGCTCCGGATTGTTATCGGGCTTGTACATCACCACGGCCGGGCCCTGACGGCCCAGCAGCAGATTGACCAGTTCCCAGCTGGACAGGTGCAGGGACAACAGCAGCACCGGCCGGGGCGAGGCGATGGCCGCGCGCAACTGATCCAGACCCCGGACATGGCTGATACGCGCCAGCGACAGGTCCACCGGCTGGGCCCAGACGTGGGTAAACTCCGCCATGGTGCGTCCGGTTTCCATCAGGGACCGGCGCGCCATGCGCTTGCATTCGCGCCAGGACAGCTGCGGATAACAGGCGAGCAGATTGATCAGCACCAGCCGCCGGGCGCTGGCGATGCGCAGCGGCGCCACGCCCAGCAACCAGCCCAGCGCACCGCCGATGGCGGTCACCCAGGTTACGGGCAACACACCCAGCACGCGCATGAGCCAGGCCAGCCAAAGTCCGCGTTTCATGCAACCGTCTCCAGCGTCAGCATTTCCCCGTGGGCGGGCACCCGGAATTGCGAGGACGGAATCTTGTGCGAAGCCAGCGCCTGTTGCAAGCGCCGCGGAGGCTCGTCCGGGACTTCGTCGGTCAAGGAAAAGGTGCCCCAGTGAATCCCCACCGACTGGCGAGCGCACAGATCGATATGAATCTGCACGGCTTCGTCGGGCGCCACATGCACGGGCCACATGAACCAGCGCGGCTCATAGGCGCCAATGGGAAGCAGGGCCAGATTCACGGGTCCGAAGACCTGGGCCATGTCCCCGAAGATGGGACCATAGCCGGTGTCGCCGGCGAAGTAGAAGCTGAAGTCGTTGAAATGCACCCGCCAGCCGCACCAGAGACTGCGGTTGCCGTCGGCCGCGCCCCGGCCGCTGAAGTGTTGCGCGGGCACACAGAAGGTTTCCGGCTCGTCGTGCTCGTCGGATTGCCACCAGTCCATTTCCACAATGTTCCGGACACCCTGCCGGCGGAACCAGGCGCCCAGCCCCAGGGGCAGATACCAGCACAGATCCGCACCGAAGCGCCGGTCCAGTGCGCGCACGGTGTCCCGATCCAGATGATCATAGTGGTTGTGTGAAATCAGCACGCGATGGATTGCGGGCAGCTGGTTTACGGTCAGCGCCGGCGGCGTGCCCCGTTTCGGCCCCAGAAAGGGCAACGGCGAACAGCGCTCGGACAACACCGGGTCGGTGAGCAGATTCCAGCCCCGGTACTGAAACAGACAGCTGGCGTGGCCGATCCAGGTCAGCCGGGGCACATCGCCCGGCTCGTGCAGAATCGCCGGATCGGGCCGGTGCAGGGGAAAGCGCTGTGGTGGCGGCAGGCCGGGACTGTTCCACTGCCAGCGGAGAAACTCGCGCAGCCCGTGATGCGGTAATGAGCGCAGGTTATGAAAGCGCCCGCCCTTGCGGTGCGGCCGGACGGCCAGCTCCGCCAGGCGCTGCCGGTCCACGCTCATGGCGCATCCAGTTCCGCCACCTGATCCTCAATGGCATCCAGATCCGGCATCACGGCCAGATCCCCGCCTACCTGCACGGACATGGCTTCCACCGGCCCGGTGTCCACCGGCTCTTCCACCAGGTCCTCGCTCTCCACCTTGACGGTGCGGGGAATGCCCTGGATCACCATGGCGTAGAAGCGGTTCTTGCCGGTAATGGTGTTGAGCACCACGATACGGGCTTCCTGGCCGATCTGGGGTTGTCCTGCCTGGTTCATGGCCTCGAAGGAAATCAGCGGCACATCCACGTCGCGCCAGTTGAGCCAGCCCAGCAGCCAATCGGGGCCACTGGTGCCGCTGCGCTCGGGCTGACGCAACCCGATCACCTCGGCCACCAGAATGTTGGGAATCAGCCAGGGACGGCCCTGCATGGGCACCAGCAGGCTGGTCACCTGATCGGGTTGTTGTTCCTCGGCCATAGTGGGCACTCCCGAAAGGCTGATGAAAAACCGTTATTCGACACCGGACACCGGCTGTTCCGGCGGGCCCGGCGCCAGCTCGCCGGCGATTTCGCGGCGCACATGCTCGACCAGCTGGCGCGCGAGCTCCTCCGGCGAACCACTGAAGGATACACAACCGGTCTCGCGGGCGGAATCCGGCTGACTGCTGGCCGCACAGCTGTCCGTGCTTTGGGCCCATACGGGCGCGCCGCGGCTGTTCAGC
>CAZHGU010000091.1:0-5982 GCA_964532105.1 uncultured Alcanivorax sp.
CTTTCGGCTTTCGACTGATACTTCCAGTATCTTTTCGCGCAGACGTTCGAGTTCCGGACTGAAGTGAACCGGATACGACTCCGCCGCCCGATCCATGGACAGCAACTCCGGCGGCAGCGAAGCCAGGTTTTCGCGGACGCGGGCGCGGGTGCCTTCGGGTTCCGGGGCGGGTAGTACGGGCGAGCCCCTGGAGACCACCGGGCGCAGCAGGGGTACGCCGTTGCGGCCTTCGTCGCGCAGGGTGATTTCGTCGTGGGTGCAGCGGCCGCTGCCGTCGGTGAAGCGCCAGACCTGTTTGCGGCCCGGATAGATCGCCTTGCCGGGTGCGTTTTTCAGCCGGCCCTCGCCGCCGTATTCGGTGAGCTTGTAGGCGAAATCCAGCGCCGGGGCGTCGGTGACCGCGCCCATTTCCGTGCCCACGCCGAAGCCGTCCACCGGGGCACCAGCGGCGACCAGGTCGCGGATCTTCCATTCGTCCAGGCCGCCGCTGGCCAGGATCTTTACCTGGTCCAGGCCGGCGTCGTCGAGCCGCTTTCGCGCCTCGCGGGACAATGCATCGAGATCACCGGAATCCAGCCGGATGCCGCCCACGTCCAGGCCCTCGTCGCGGACCAGTCCGATTATCTTGTCTACCGCCGCCAGGGTGTCATAGGTATCCACCAGCAGGGTGGTGCCGGGATAGAGCCGGGCATAGCTGCGCATGGCCTCGGTTTCGTCCGCGTGGGCCTGGATATAGGAATGCGCCTGGGTGCCGCGCGCGGGCAGGCCGTGGATGAGGCTGCCGAGCACATTGCTGGTGCCGGCGATGCCCGCCACGCGGTAGGCGCGCACGGCGCGCAGCGAAGCCTCCATGCCGTGCATGCGGCGCATGCCGAAATCCACCACCGGGCGCTCGCCCGCCGCGGTCACCATGCGCACGGCCTTGGATGCCAGCTGGGTCTCCAGGTGGATGAAGTTCATGAGGAAGGTTTCGAGCAGCTGGGCCTCGGCGATGGGCGCGCGCACTTCCAGCAGGGGCTCGCCGGGGAACACCGGGGTGCCTTCCGGCATGGCGTGGATCTCGCCGCTGAAGCGGAAGTCTTCCAGCCAGCGCAGAAAGGTGTCGTCGAAAAGGTCCAGCTCGGCCAGGCGGTCCACCTGGGCGCGGGGAAAACGCAGGGCCGTGACCAGTTCGGCGGCCTGTTCCTGACCACAGGCGAGCATGAAGTTGCGCTCGCCGGGCAGTTCCCGGAAGAACAGGGAAAACACCGCCTGCTCATGCATGCCCTCGGCCTGATAGGCCCGGGCCATGGTGAGTTCATAGAGATCGGTGAGCAGGCCCAGTTCCGCCGGCTGGGGCCAGAGTCCCATCATGCGGGTTCGCCTTCTTCCACGATGGCGCCGGCGTCCCGCAGCTGTTGCAGGATTTCGTTTTCCTGATCCGGGAACACCGGCCGGGTGGCGGAGCGGATCAGATGGGTCTCGAAGCCCTCGCGGCAGGCGTCGCGCACGCTGTGAAAGACACAGACATCCTCGGCGAGGCCGCCCACCCAGAGGCGCTTGACGCCCTGGCGGCGCAGCCAGCCGGCCAGGCCGGTGCCGTCAAAGGCGGAATAGGCGTCCCGGTCGAAGCCAGTGCCCTTGCTCACGATCACGGTGCCGGCGGGCAGTCTCAGATCGGGATGGAAGGCCGCGCCCGGGGTGTCCTGGACACAGTGCTCCGGCCAGGGGCCGCCGCGTTCGGCGAAGGAGATGTGATTGACGGTATGCCAGTCGCGCGAGGCCACCACGGGCAGGTTGGCGTTGCGCGCGGCGGCGGCCCAGTCGTTGAGTTCGGGAATCACCTCGTCGCCGCGCGGCACTTCCAGCGCGCCGCCCGGGCAGAAGTCGTTCTGAACATCGACGATCAGCACGGCATCGCCGGCCTTGAGCGGTTTGCGCAGCATCCCGGTCCTCCGTAGGCATCTATCGGATTACCCTGAGTCCGGGCGGGCGCTATTTCAAGGGGCGGTCCGGCCCGAGGGGTATTACTTTACCTGCTCGAGTGCGCTGGCCAGGGCCGGCTCCAGCGAGCCCACGCCGGAACGGCGGGCCACGTCCAGCGCTTCCTCGGTGGTCTTCTTCCCGGTGACCACATTGCGCACGGCCAGCAGGGCCGCCGCGCGCTTGCCGGTGGTGCAATGCAGCAGCACGGTCTGCTCGCCGGCGTCGGCCAGTGCCTTATCCAGGGCCCGGGCCTTGTCCGCGGTCAGATCATCGGGGCCGGCGACGGGAATATTGCGGTAGTCCAGCCCCAGGGTCCGGGCCCGGTCCGCCACCGCCAGCTCGCCGTCCGGCGGGGTGGTGTCCGCACGCAGATCCATGACATGGCCCACGCCCAGCTGCTCATGGAGCTTTTCCAGCTTGCCCGGTCCGGGCAGGCCGCTGGTGTAGAGCTTCGCCTGGGGCACATAGACGCCGTCATAACCGGGCACGGCACAGGAGGGCCCGCCCGTGTCCGGTTTTTCCGCGGCCACCGCCGGGCCCGCGAGCATCCAGGCCGCCGCCAGGGTGCAAATCCAGCCGGTAAACGCCTTCATCAGTGCTTGCCCGGCTTGAGTTTCACGCCGCGGCGTTCTTCGCTCATGTAGGTAATCAGGGCCGTCATTTGCGGGTCATCCGGCTCCAGGTTCTCGCCCTCGAGCGGATTGCGGATGCACCAGTTCACCATTTCCCACAGCTGCGCCACCTTGCCCAGCTGCTGCTGGAACTTGGGATAGGTTTCGGGGTGCACATTGGCCGCATTGGGATGGCACTGCGCACAGGCCACGTTGTTGTTGCCGAGACCGCCGTCAATGAAGAGGCTGCGGCCCTCGTCCACCACGGTCTGATACTCGGACTCCCAGCGCTCGAGGTCCTCCTTGTCGAACTCGTCCGCCTGAACACCGGTGGCGAGCATGAGCGTGGCCAGCATGCCCATGAACCAGCGACTGCACCCGATTTGTAGCTTCATGACTGCCTCCCTAGTAGTGTTTTTGCGGCGGAATGCGGCTGTCCGAATCCTGATACCGGGTATCTTCCGGATGCCCCTTGTCTTCGTTCCAGGCCACGGTGCGCGGCTTGTTATTGGGCAGCTTGTAATGCGCATCCACATGGCCGGAATGCACATCAATGAACTGCCAGCCGGTGGCGTCGCGCTCGAAGAAGGGATCCGCCCGGTTCATGGGAACGGTCAGTTTGGGCATGTGACTGGCTTCCTGGGAATAGGACGACGGATAGGGCCAGGGCCAGGCCGTCGCCATGGCGGAATGGAAGCTGATATTGCCGATCTGGTTGTACTGGATCTGGTGGACATGGCCGTAGAGAACCGTGACCTTGTCGAACTGCTGCAGGATGTCCTGCACGTCCTCGGCGTCCTCGGTCCAGAAGTTCCAGCCCTTGTAGATCTTCTGTAGCGGCGAGTGCGACACCACCACAATGGGCGTGTCCTTGCTGACGTTCGACAGATCCTGCTTGAGCCACTGCCGCTGCTTCTCGCCCACCATGAAGGGCGAGCCGTTGGGGTTGTCCAGCAGCGCCATTTCCGCCATCCGGCGCTCGCCCGTTTTCCAGCGGTCATGGGTCCATTCGTCATAGGTGAGAATGGAGTTCAGCACCACGAAGTGCACACCCTTGTGATCAAAGCTGTACCACTGATCGCCGAAGAGCTCGGACCAGTACTTGCCCAGATCCAGATAATAGTCATGCTCACCCATGACCATGTGTACATCGCCCTTGACGTTGGACAGGAGCTCGGCGCCATGATCCAGTTCGGGCTTGTTGCCCAGCTGCGCCAGATCGCCGCCGTAGATGACGAAATCCGGACGGGGGTTCATGAGGTTGCACTCGGCCACGGCGCGAATCAGGCCGCGGTCCCAGTTGCGCACGAACTTGTTGCCCTCGATCTGCTGGATGTGCGAATCCGAGATATAGGCAAAGGTGAAGTTGTCCTTCTGGTCGGCGAAGGCCAGCTCCACCTGCGTCATCGGCAGGGCGCTGGCAGCCAGCAAGCCGCCGGAACTCTTGATGAAATTTCTGCGATCCATGACCGTGCTCCCGTTTCGCGGTTCGGCGATTATTCGTTGTTTGTCTGCTCGGCGATTTCCGGACTGGTCAGCGCTTCCATGAAGGCCACCAGATCCTCTTTCTGCTGTTCGGTGAGATCCAGCGGCCGAATGCCTCCGGACTGGAAGGCGTTGATCGGATCGTCTTCCTCGACCTTGCCGCCCTTGTTGTAGAACTCCACCACGTCCATCAGGGTTTCCAGGCTGCCATCATGCATGTAGGGCGCGGTGAGCTCCGTATTGCGCAGCGTGGGCGTCTTGAAGGCCCCCATGTGCCGCACCTGGTCATCCACGGCATAGCGGCCCAGTTCGGACGTGTTTTCATCGCTGAGCACGGCAATATCGGTTTCATCGTCCGTGCGCTCGGCCTGCTCGGTGGCAATGGTGAGCTTGCGCACCTTGCCGTTGATACGCTCGAAGCCCACGTTCAGGTTGTGGAACTTGTTGTCCGTGAACAGGGCATGGGTCTGCGAAACCGTGTGGCAGGAAACACAGCGCCCGTCATTGATGAAGACGTCAAAGCCGCGCTTGGCCGACTCGCTCATGGCGTCTTCCTCGCCGCCGTAGCGCCAGCGGTCGAAGGGCGAGTTGCCGGACACAATGGTGCGCTCGAACGAGGCAATGGCTTCGCTCACCTCTTCCATGGTGATCTCTTCGCCGCTCTTGTCGAACGCCTCCTCGAACAGCTTCTGGTATTCGTCGTCGGAGCGCACGATCTCCAGGATGGGATCATGGCTGGGCAGCGCCATTTCCACCGGATTGAGGAAGGGCTGTTTCGACTGCGCTTCCAGCGAGGGTTCGCGCCCGTCCCAGAACTGGCTCTCGAAATAGGCGGCATTGATCACGGTGGGCGCGTTGCGGGTGCCCGTAAGGCCGTTCACGCCTTCCGAGACCTCGAGCGGCGAATCGGTGAACGCCTTGCTTTCCTCGTGGCAGGTGCTGCAGCTGACTTCACCGGTGCTGCTGAAACGTTCGTCATGGAAAAGCTTGTCGCCGAGTTCCACCTTGACCTCGGTGACCGGGTTGTCTTCCGGAACCGGCACCTCGGGCAGGCCCAGCGGCGCCTCGGGCTCGGCCGTCAGGGATGCACCGGGGAGCAAAAGCACGAAAGCAAGGAATATTCTTCTTAACATGGCAGCGCTTCCTCAGGACTATTGAACCTGAATGTAAACCCTGACAGAGAACGCGGACAATAGGGGATGCCTGTTTTCAGGCTTGAACCTCGCTATTGGCTGCATCAACAATAATGCACCTTATTCTCATTCCGACTTGTGGCTACCGCCTGTTACCCGTGCCGCTTCAGCGCCTGGCGATGTACCTCCGCGGCTTCTTCGTCGAAGAGCACGAAACGAATGCGTTGCGGCCGGCTGCGCTCACGCGACTCACTTACCACCGTGGCCATGGCCACATCCGCCGCTTCCTCCATGGGATAACCGAAGGCGCCGGTGGACAGGGCGGGAAAGGCCAGACTGTCGATGCTGTTTTCCTCCGCCAGGCGCAGGGCATTGCGGTAACAGTCCGCCAGCAACTGCGCGGAGGGCTCATCCACGCCATAGATGGGCCCCAGGCAGTGAATGACATGGCGATTGGGCAGATTGGGCGCACTGGTAATCACCGCCTCCCCCGGACGGATGGGCGCCAGGGGCGCACACTCCTCCGCCAGCTCCGGACCGGCCGCCCGATGGATGGCCCCGGCCACGCCACCGCCGATGCGCAGTTCCGCGTTGGCCGCGTTGACGATGGCGTCCATGTCGTCCTGCCGGACAATGTCGCCGCGAATACACTCGATCTCCGCCATGGCTGATCTCCCCGTTGCCTTTTCCGGAAACTCTAACGCCGTTTCGCCGGAGGCGGCCAGTGACCTTGGAGAGACGAACAGATTTGCCATTAATCCGGCATGCGTTGGCCCCAGGCGTGTTTA
>CAZHGU010000092.1:0-5909 GCA_964532105.1 uncultured Alcanivorax sp.
AACGCACCCGCAGCCGGCTGCTGGAAATGCAGTCCCACGACTATCTGGGCCGCGAACATCAGGCCTGACGACCGTGCCGGACACCGGCTTGTGCGAAATGATCAAGCCCGGCGGAAATCATGTCATTCACAGCGCGGTACAGAGCCTGTTTAATTCCGTTTGCCAGCATCATCGTTTCACGGGAGAGAGTAAATGATTCCGCGCAACCTGTTTACGTCCGATCACGAAGCCCTGCGGGACACCGTCAAGCGCTTCCTGGAAAAGGAAGCCGTGCCGTATCACGAGCAGTGGGAGGAAGACGGCCAGGTGCCGCGTGAATTGTGGACCAAGGCCGGGGAGCAGGGCTTTCTCTGCCCCATGGTGTCCGAGGACTACGGCGGTCTGGGCACGGACTTTCTCTACAGCGTGGTCATCAGCGAGGAAATCTCCCGCGCCGGGCTCACCGGCATCGGCTGGGCCCTGCACACTGAAATTGTTGCTCCCTACATCGAGCACCACGGCAGTGAAGCGCTGAAGCAGAAATACCTGCCCGGCATGGTCAGCGGCGAGAAGATCGGCGCCATTGCCATGTCCGAGCCGGGCGCGGGTTCGGATCTGCAGGGGATCAAGACCAACGCCGTCAAGGATGGCGATCACTACATCCTCAACGGCTCCAAGACCTTTATCACCAATGGCCAGAATGCCGACGTGATCATTGTCGTGGCCAAGACCGACCCCAAGGCCGGCGCCAAGGGCACCAGTCTGTTCATCGTGGATGATTCCATGGCCGGCTTCGAGCGTGGCAAGAACCTCAAGAAGGTGGGCATGAAGGCCCAGGACACCTCCGAGCTGTTCTTCCAGGACGTGAAGGTACCGGCGGAGAACCTGCTGGGCGAGGAAAACAAGGGTTTTGTCTACCTGATGCAGGAACTGCCCCAGGAGCGCCTGGGCATTGCCATCAATGGACTGGCCATGACCGAGTCCGCCTTCGAGCACACTCTGGAGTATGTGAAAGAGCGCAAGGCCTTCGGTCAGCGTGTCGCGGATTTCCAGAACACCCAGTTCAAGCTGGCGGAAATGCGCACCCAGCTGGATGTGGCGCGCGCCTATGTGGACCGCTGCCTGGAGCTGCATATGCAGGGCCAGCTGGATATCCCCACCGCCGCTGGCTGCAAGCAGTGGACCACGGACCTGCAGGTGGACATTATCGATGAATGCCTGCAACTGCATGGCGGCTATGGCTATATGTGGGAGTATCCCATTGCCCGCATGTACGCCGACGCCCGGGTACAGCGGATCTATGGCGGTACCAACGAGATCATGAAGAATATCGTCGCCCGCGCGCTGCTGGCGGACTGACCGTCAGCGACAACCCCGGGGGTCGTTGTCCTCGTGCTGTGAGAAGTGCAATCCTGTTTTCGACAACAACAATACTCTGGAGAAGAACCATGAAAATCCTGCGTATATTCATGCCCCTGCTGGCCGTGCTGGTCCTGTCCGGCTGCTATGCCCACTTCCAGGCCCCGGCGCCGGAGCTGTCCGTGCCCCTGAAGGGCGAATCGGCGGAAAAGGCCGGTTCGGCGAGCTGCCAGCAGATTCTCTGGGCCTTCGCCTTCGGTGACTGCAGCGTCAAGACGGCCATGGCCAATGGCCGCATCGAGCGGGTTCACCATGTGGACAGCGAGGTCAAGGTGATCCTGTGGGGCGTATTCTCGGAGTGGACCGTACGCACCTGGGGCGAATGACGCCCGGCGGTCCCGTACTGCTTGCGAGATGGACAGTGGAAGTCCATGCTGTATCTAAGCCTTTCGCCTGAGAGGCTACAGAACACCCGAGCAGTAGTGAGGACCAGCCATGAAGTACCTGAACAAGACCCTGCTGGCCGCCGGCGTGGCCGCGGCGCTGCCCGGCGGTGCTCTGGCCGCCGGTTTCGGCATTGCCGAGCAGTCGACATCCGCGCTCGGCAGCGCCTTCGCCGGCGCCGGCGCGCTGAGCGAGAACCCGTCCAACCAGTGGTACAACCCGGCCACCCTGAGCCGGCTCGAGGGCAACCAGGTTTCGCTGTCGGCCAGTCAGGTGATGATCGACACCACCTTCGATGACGCCAATACCAACCAGCCCGGTGACTTCGAGGACGTGAATTCCACGATCCCGTCGCTGTACTTCTCCAGCGCCCTGAATGACCGCACCACCTTCGGGCTGGGCGTGAACGCGCCCTTCGGCACCAGGCTGGAGTACGAGGACAACTGGGGTGGCGATAGCTATGCGACCACGTCCGATCTCCAGAGCCTCAATGTGAATCCGTCCTTTGCTTTCGAGGTCACCAGCACCCTGCAGTTCGGCATCGGCGTGAATTACCAGAAGATCGAGGCGGATCTGGATAACGATGTCTCGCGGCTGGAAGGTCAGGACAAGACGCTGGGCTGGAATACCGGCGTACTCTTCGAACCGGCGGACGGCCAGCGTTTCGGGCTGTCCTATCGGTCCAAGATCGATTATGAGGTAAACGGGGATATTACCTTCAAATTGCCTGCGCCGTTGGGTGATCAGAAACGACCGGCGAAAACCAATGTCACCGTACCCGAAACCTGGAATCTGTCTTACGCCGGTGATGTCGGTGAACAGAGCCAGGTTTTGTTCAGCGCTCAACACCGCGAATGGAGCCGGCTCGATAGTCTGGTTGTAAACTGGGATCGCAGTAACCCGCCGACAATCCCGCCTAGTCCAACTGGTCCCTCTAATCCGGTTACCGAGGAATTTGGATGGGATGACTCCCAGCGCTATTCCCTGGGCTTCCGGCATACATTGAACAACGACACTGTTCTGCGTGCCGGCTATGCGCATGAAACCACGACCCAGGATGACCCGGAGATGCGCTCCGCGCGGGTGCCGGACAATAACCGGGACTGGCTCACGCTCGGCGCTACCTTCAATCCCGTGGAGCGCATGAGCATTGATGTGGGCTATGCGCATATCCTGGTGGATGATGCCGATATTGATCGTAACGAAGATCCTGATGGAGACGGAACGAATGAACCGCTCCAGGGCACCTACGAGCTGACGGCCAATGTCGTCAGCGCCCAGCTGAACTACAAGTTCTGAAATCTCCCGGCAAATCCGGGGCGACAGGGACGTCGCTTCCCCTTTATGCAGGCTGTTGAAAGAACCGTTGCGTGCTCAGGCTCCCAGGCCACGCTGAGTGCGCAAGGTTTTTTCAACAGCCTGCTGGCCCGCCGGAGCCGGGAACACCGTCGTTTCCGGATTCCGGGAATCAAATCCCGGTGAAACTGTCTGAATGAATCATACCCTTTCCATCAGGGCGGGGATTGCCGATAATAGCCGATCAAGCTCGGGGGCTGGCCATGGAACAATCCGGAATCCGGAACAGCTGGTACTTTCTGCGCCGTTTTCTGGACAGTCCCAGGGGCGTGGGCTCCCTGGTCCCCAGTTCCGGACGTCTTGCCGCGGCCATGACCGCGGATATTCAGGTGCCCGCGGGACGTAGCGTGATCGAGCTGGGCCCCGGCACGGGCGCCATCACCGGCCCCCTGCTGGGTCGGCTGGACGATCCCGGCCAGTATGTCGGCATTGAGCGCGATTCGGCCTTTGTGCAGCTGCTGGGCCGGCGTTTCCCCGAGGCGGAAATTCGGCACGATACCGCGGAGCGCATGGAAGCGCTGTTGCGCGAGGGCGCCATTGCGCCGCCGCGCTATATCATCTCGGGCATCCCCTTCGCCGGCCTGCATTTTCTGCAGCAGTATCGCATGATCAGCGCCCTGCGCCGGGTGTTGCCGGAAGACGCCGAATTCCGCATGTTCCAGTACGTCCACGCCTGGGGGCTGCCCGCCGCCGTGCGTTTTCGCCGTCGCATGAATCAGTGTTTCCGGGGTCATGCCGTTCCCCGGTGCGTGCTGGCCAACCTGCCGCCGGCGCTGGTGCTGAGCTGGTGCGGCGAAGCCCGTGAACCGGTGGTCGCTCCGGAGCTCCGGGAATCGACGCCGGCCACCGTGGCCGTGCCGACCTTGCCGCGCGAGGACGGGGATGTCCGCTGACCGGCCCTGGCGCCTGACCCGCCTGGACGATAATCACAATGAAGTGGAAGTCGAACGCTTTGCCCGGCGTGAAAATGCGGAGAGCGCGAAAAGGCGTTTCGAGGCCCGGGGGCACAAACAGAGCTGGTTTGTAAAACGCCTGCACTGATTTCCGGTGACAATTGCAATCCGCCGGTTGCCATGATTGGATTGCCGCCCGTTTGTATGAGCCCGCAAGGATCATGGCGAATTCCATTCCCGCTCCCCTGCTCAATGCCGTTGCCCTGGAAGGTATTTTTCCGCCCGTGATTCTCGAACGCGGGCGGGATTATCTCGATCGGGGCATGCTCATGTTCCGCGAAGTGAGCCATCCGGGCGATGGCCTCTGGCAGGTGGATGCCCGGGTGGCGGGCAGTGGCAGCCGCTTCTACGATCAGCAGCTACGCTTTGATCACCATAAACCGCGCCAGCCCGTGCAAATGACTTGTACCTGTCCCTATGACGGTCCCTGCAAGCATCTGGCCACGGTGCTGCTGGCCTTGCGTTCGCACGGCGATCCGGACACGCAACTGGGTCCGGATTCCACCGAGGAATGGCTGGCGGAACTGGCCGGACTGGCTCCCGCGGACACCGCGGAACCGAACGCTTCCGTGGCCTGGGTGCTGGAACCTACCCGGACCGCCGAAGGCGTGCCCACGGTCACCGTCAGCGCCTGGGTGACGAGCCGGGGCCGGGACGGCAGCTGGAGCCGAACGCGCCACGTCAGGCTCGATGATCTCGCCGATGCCTTTATGGAATCGGATGTGAACGAGCTCGATCGCCGATGGGCCGAGACACTGCTCGCGCAGGCCGCCCATGAACACCGGGTCCGCGATCCGGTTCTGGACGGTGCCATGCTGGGACGCTGGTTGCGGGAACTGGTGGACGCGGGGCAGTGTTACTGGCGCTCGCTGGATACCGAGCCCCTGGCTTTCGGGGAAGAGCGCGAACTGAGCCTGTTCTGGCGGGAAACCGACGATGGCTATCAGCTTACCCGCTCGCCGGAGCATCTGGAACTGGTGCTGGTGGAAGAGCCGGTCTATATCGATCTGGATCACGGCACCCTGGGGCCGTTGCGACTACCCATGCCCGCGCGCACCCTGGCGGCCTTTCTGCGTGCACCCGTGGTCAGTCACGAGGAAGCCGCGCGCGTCACGCAACGCCTTCATGAAACCTTCCCGGATCTGGAAGTGCCCACGCCCGTGCAGCTCGAACGCCGGGATCTGACCGGCGTCCGTCCCATACCCGTGCTGCTGCTTACCGGCGACGAGTTCGGCAACCGTGCGCTGCTGCGCCAGCGCTACGGTGATTTCGAGGTGCCCCAGAATGAACAAGAGCGGTATTACATGCTTGCCGACGGTGACAAGCTCTGGCGCATCGAGCGGGCCCCGGATGCGGAACGCGAAGCCGCCGAAGAATTGAGCCGGATGGAGCTGGAACCGGAATGGGAACGTCTGGGCGATGAATCCGAACTGTACTGGCGTTATCCCGGACTGGCCGCGCCGGCGCACTGGTATGAGTTCGTGCGCACGGAATGGCCGCGGCTGGAAGAAGCCGGCTGGCTCATTCGTCGCGACAGCGATTTCCGCATGAATGTGGTGGAAGCGGACGACATTCATCTCGACCTGGATGAACAGGGCCGGGACTGGTTCGGTGTCAGCCTGGGCGTCGACATCGATGGCGAACGCCACGATCTGCTGCCGTTGATCACCCAGTTACTGGCACGCACACGCGATCCGGAACAACTCGCCGATCAGCACGACCCTGTTCTGCTGCCTTTACCCGACGGCCGTCAGCTCGCCATTGCGCCCTCGCGGCTTTATCCGCTGGTGAACACCCTGCATGAACTCTTTGATCAGC
>CAZHGU010000093.1:0-5857 GCA_964532105.1 uncultured Alcanivorax sp.
CGCGCGTCCTCGGTCATCCGCCCGAAACCATAGGCCAGGCCCAGACGCATCATGACGTAGTCCTTGTGGAACTTCTCTTCGCCGGGCCGGTAGGCGAACTTCTCGCCGTAATAGAGGATGCGATTGATCGCATCCTGGAGGATCATCTGCTTGGCATTGAGGCTGTCCGCCAGATAGACGCCGTAGATCAGCTGGGCAAAGACGCCGGGCACCTGGGCATAGCCGCCGTAGCGGATGCCCAAATCCCGTGCCTTGCGCAGATCGCCCCGGAAAAACGCCTGCCAGGCTTCCAGGATATTGAGGCTGTGCATTTCCCAGTTGCGGTCCTGGTAGCCCAGCTCGCGCATGAGCGCCGGAAAACGCTCGAAACGGCTTTTCAGCCACTCCGGCGAGGGATAGGGAATGCGCAGCCCGCGCATGAAATGATCCCAGTTCTCGCGGATCTCATCGAAGGTATAAGTGTAGGGATCCTGATCGAAGGGCACCGGGTTCCAGGGGCCTTCCACCACCTGTTCGTTCACCTGGATGCGCTTTTCGGGCGCCAGCTGGAAGGTGGATATGGCCCGCTCGCGGGCGTCTTCCACGGGCGATGCCGTGGCGACGGACGCGGTCAGCCACAATACGGCCAGCACACACGAATGAAGTTGGATTCTTCCCTGCATATTATTCTTGTTATGGGTATGCGTATGTGCAGGGACTATAGCAGGGCAGAACCGACGAACAATCCGAATTAAGTCTCAGAAGAAAACACCGGCGCGGGACCGCCGAAGCGGGCCCGTCAGCCGGTGTTTTCGAAGAAACGCTTGACGCCGTCGAACCAGGAACTGCGCCGCGGGTTGTGGCGCTTGCCACCGCCTTCCAGCGATTCCTGGAACTGACGCAGCAAATCCTTCTGCTCCTGGTTGAGATGGACCGGGGTTTCCACTTCCACCCTGCATAGCAGATCCCCGGGCGGGCCGCCGCGCACGGGCTTTACGCCCTTGCCGCGCAGCCGGAAGATCTTGCCGCTCTGTGTTTCCGGCGGCACCTTGAGCTTGACCTTGCCCTCCAGAGTGGGCACTTCCAGCTCGCCGCCCAGCGCGGCATCGACGAAGGACACGGGCACATCGCAGTGCAGGTCCTCGCCGTCGCGGCTGAAAATGGGGTGCTCTTTCACCAGCACCTGCACATAGAGATCGCCCGGCGGTGCGCCCTGGGGCCCGGCTTCGCCCTCGCCGGTCAGACGGATGCGGTCGCCGGTGTCCACGCCCGGCGGGATCTCCACGTTCAGGGTCTTGGTCTGCTGCACCCGGCCCTGGCCGTGACAGTCACCGCACGGATTCTTCACCGTACTGCCCGAACCGCCACAGGCCGGACAGGTCTGCTGGATGGTGAAAAAGCCCTGCTGCATGCGCACCTGGCCCATGCCGGCACAGGTCTCGCAGGCCACCGGACGTTCGCCCTTGCGCCCGCCGCTACCCTCACAGGTACCGCAGACCACCCAGGTGGGCACCCGGATCTTCTCCTCGGTGCCGTGCACGGCCTTTTCCAGATCCAGTTCCAGCGTATAGCGCAGGTCCGCGCCCCGCGCGGGGCCGCGCCGACGGGAACCGCCGCCGAAGATGTCGCCGAAGATATCGCCGAAGATATCGCCGAAACCACCGCCGCCGAAGCCGCCACCGCCCATGCCGGCCTGGCCGTCCACGCCGGCATGGCCGAACTGATCATAGGCGGCGCGCTTTTCCTCGTCGCCGAGCACTTCATAGGCCTCCTTGGCCTCCTTGAACTGCTGCGCGGCTTCCTCATCATCCGGATTGCGATCCGGATGATACTTCATGGCGAGACGGCGGTAGGCCTTCTTGATCTCGCGCTGGGACGCGCCCCGTTCGAGTCCCAGAACTTCGTAATAATCGCGTTTCGACATGTTGGCCCCGTTGCTTGCGTTCGGGCGAATTTCAGACAGCCGGACGAGCCGATGCCGGGCAATGGACCCGGCACCGTGCTTTCCCCCGACAGGGCGTCATGCGCCCTGCTGTGGCTGCATTACTGCTGCTTCTTGTCGTCGTCGACTTCCTCGAAGTCAGCATCCACCACATCATCGCCGGACTGCTGTTCGCCGCCGCCCTGCTGGGCGCCGGCATCGCCGGCCTCGCCACCGCCTTCCTGGGCAGCCTCGGCGTAGAGCCGCTGGGCCAGACCGCTGGACGCTTCGGTGAGCGCCTGCGTCTTGGCATCGATGTCGTCCTTGTCGCTGCCCTGGGCGGCTTCTTCCAGATCCTTGATGGCCTGCTCGATCTTTTCCTTTTCCTCGTCCGTGGCCTTGTCGCCGGCTTCTTCCAGCGTCTTGCGCGTGGAATGCACCAGATGATCCGCCTGGTTGCGCGCCTGGACGAGTTCCTCGAACTTCTTGTCCTCGTCGGCGTGCTTCTCGGCGTCCTGCACCATCTGGTCCACTTCGTCCTCGGTGAGACCGGAGGAGGCCTTCACCTCGATGGACTGCTCCTTGCCGGTGGCCTTGTCCTTGGCGCTCACGTGCAGAATGCCGTTGGCGTCAATGTCGAAGGTGACCTCGATCTGGGGCGTGCCGCGCGGTGCCGCCGGAATGCCCTCAAGGTTGAACTGACCCAGTGACTTGTTCTGGTTCGCCTGCTTGCGCTCGCCCTGGAGCACATGGACGGTCACCGCGGACTGGTTGTCCTCGGCCGTCGAGAAGGTCTGCGACGCATTCGTGGGAATGGTCGTGTTCTTCTCGATAATGGGCGTCATGACGCCGCCCATGGTCTCGATGCCGAGCGTCAGCGGCGTAACGTCGAGCAGGAGCACGTCGGTGACGTCGCCGGCCAGGACCGCGCCCTGGATGGCCGCGCCCATGGCGACGGCTTCGTCCGGGTTGACGTCCTTGCGCGCGTCCTTGCCGAAGAATTCGGCCACTTTCTTCTGGACCAGCGGCATGCGCGTCTGGCCGCCCACCAGGATGACGTCGGTAATGTCCTTCTGCTTGACGTCCGCGTCTTCCATGGCGGTCTTGCAGGGCTCGAGCGAGCGCTGCACCAGATCCTCGACCAGGGATTCCAGCTTGGCGCGGGTCACCTTGAGCACCAGGTGCTTGGGCCCGCTCTGATCCGCGGTGATATAGGGCAGATTCACCTCGGTCTGCTCGGCCGCGGAGAGCTCGATCTTGGCCTTCTCGGCGGCTTCCTTGAGCCGCTGCATGGCCAGCGGATCGCCCTTGAGATCCATGCCCTGCTCTTTCTTGAACTCGTCGGCGAGATGGTTGATCAGCGCCAGGTCGAAATCCTCGCCGCCGAGGAAGGTATCGCCGTTGGTCGCGAGCACCTCGAACTGCTGCTCGCCGTCCACCTCGGCGATCTCGATCAGCGAGATGTCGAAGGTACCACCGCCCAGGTCATAGACGGCCACGGTGCGATCCCCGCCCTGCTTGTCCAGACCATAGGCCAGCGCCGCCGCCGTGGGCTCGTTGATGATGCGCTTGACCTCGAGCCCGGCAATGCGGCCGGCGTCCTTGGTGGCCTGGCGCTGGGAGTCGTTGAAGTAGGCCGGAACCGTGACTACCGCCTCGGTGACGGTTTCGCCCAGGTAGTCCTCGGCCGTTTTCTTCATCTTCTTGAGCACTTCGGCGGAGACCTGCGGGGGCGCCATCTTGTCGCCCTTGACCTCCACCCAGGCGTCGCCGTTGTCCGCCTTGGTGATCTTGTAGGGCACCATGTCGATGTCCTTCTGCACGACATCGTCATCATAGCGGCGCCCCATCAGGCGCTTGACCGAATGAATGGTGTTCTCGGCGTTGGTCACGGCCTGCCGCTTGGCGGCCTGACCCACCAGAATCTCGTTGTCTTCGGTGTAGGCCACGATGGAGGGCGTCGTGCGCGCGCCCTCGGCGTTTTCCAGCACCTTGACCTTATCGCCCTCGCGATACGCCACGCAGGAGTTCGTGGTGCCGAGGTCGATACCGATAATCTTGCCCATAACCTGTCCTCTCTCGTTTCCGCCGCGCCGGAGCCATCCGGCCGTTTGTTTCAGTTGTCTGGGTGACGCAGGGCTATATGGAGCCCTGCGCCGTCATTTCAAGCGCCGCCGGCGCTATTCGGACTTGCTGACCACCACCCGGGCCGGACGCAACAGCCGGCCGTTGAGGGTGTAGCCCTTCTCCAGCACGTCCACGACCCGGTTGGCCTCCATATCATCGCGGGCCACCATGGTCATGGCCTCGTGCCATTCCGGATTGAAGGCCTCGCCTTCCGGGTTGATCTGCTCGATGTTGTGCTCGCGGAAGACGTCGAGCAGCGCCTTGAGCGTGAGCTCGGTGCCCTCGCGGGCGGGCTGCAGCGCCTCGTCGTCCGGGTCCAGGGTCGCCAGCGCCCGCTCCAGGCTGTCCGCCACCTTGAGGAGATCGTTGGCGAACTTCTCCAGGGCGAACTTGTGCGCCGCTTCCACGTCCTTCTCGGCACGCTTGCGCACATTGCGGATTTCCGCCTGGGCCCGGGCATCCGCCTCGGCCAGCTTCTTCTCCGCCTGCTCGAGCCGGTCCCTGAGCCCGGCGATATCCTCTGCGCCGGCTTCGCCTTCATCCTCGGACGCTTCCGGCGCTTCGCCCTCGTTGGCCCGCGCCTGCTCGTCCGCGGTTTCCTCGACGGTTTCTTCTTCCGCCGATTGCTGGTCCTGCTCTTTTTCCTGTTCGCTCATGGTCGTCTTCTCTCCGGGTCCAACAGGGCACGGCCGGGCCGTGCCGGGGAAAGTTGTCCGAGATATGGGAACGACTACGCGGGATTCAAGGAGGGCCGGGGAAATTGGCAGGCCCGAGGCCCGAGGCCCGAGGGGCGAGGGGCGAGGGGCGAGGGGCGAGGATAAAGATCCTGCGGGAGAGGTCTCCCCGCCCCGACCTGATTCCAGAGGCTCTGGAATGTTCGCGGCGGGGGCCGCCGCTCCTACGCTGCCTCGCTCCTCGCCCCTCGCGCCTTTTACACGCTTTCGTTCAGCGCGGCGCTGAGCACCCGGGCGGTAATATCCACGGTGGGAATCACCTTCTCGTAGTCCATGCGCGTGGGGCCCACCACCGCCAGCACGCCCACGCCGTCATGGTCCAGCCGGTAGGGGGCGGAGACCAGGCTGCAGTCCTCGAAAGCCTGATAGCCCGCTTCCCGGCCGATGAAAATGCTCACCCCGTCGGCGTGCATGGCCTGCTCCAGCAGATGGAGCACGTCGCGCTTGTGGTTGAAGGCCTCGAACAGCTCCTTGAGCTTGTCGATATTGTCCTGATGCGCCATGTCCAGCAGGTTGGACTCGCCCGCAAGCACATAGTCCGGGGCCCGTTCCCCGGAGCCTTCCAGGGCCTTGCCCGCGACTTCCACCGTGGTCTGCATGAGGCTGTTCAGCTCGTCCTTGTCCGCCTGCATGGTGCGCACCAGCCCCTCGCGGATCTCATCGATGGCCATGCCGCCATAGGTGTGGTTGATGTAGTTCGCCGCCTGGTGCAGTTCCTCGGCGGCGTATTCCCGGTCGCCCTGGATGACGCGGTTGTGCACCTCGCTGCGGTTGACCACCAGAATGGCGAGCACCCGGTGGCCGGACAGCGGCAGGAATTCCACCTGGCGCAATGTGGTCACCTCGCGCTGCGGCACGGCCACCAGCCCGGCCATGCGCGTGATCTCCGCCAGCGCCCGCGAGGCCCGGTCCACCAGCTCGCGGGAGGACTCACCGGCGTCCAGCATACCCTCCAGCTCCGTGCGCAGCCCCCGCGCGTCCGGGTGACTGAGCGCGCGCGAGCGCAGCAGCGAGTCCACATAGAGCCGGTAGCCCAGTTCGGTGGGCACCCGGCCGGCGGAGGTGTGGGGACTGCCCAGCACGCCCAGGTCCTCCA
>CAZHGU010000094.1:0-5838 GCA_964532105.1 uncultured Alcanivorax sp.
TGACGGTGTTGTTGATATGCCCCAGGGCGTCGGTGTCACTGAAACGGGGGCGAACTGATGTTTTCAACATGAAAACATAGTAGCAAGCTGAAAGACGCAAGTCGCAAGTCACATGCGGCGAAACGGCGCGCAGCGCCGTTTCGCATTCTTCTTTGCTCTTTCGTCTTTCCGCTTTCTGCTATCCTCTGCGCCATGAAGCTTATTCTTGCCCCCATGGAAGGCCTCGCCGATTACTGGATGCGCCGGGCGCTGACCGATACCGGTGCCTTCGATGCCTGTGTCAGCGAGTTCGTGCGCGTCACCAACACCCTCTTGCCCGCGCGCGTGTTCTATCGCTGGTGCCCGGAGCTGCGCGAGGGGGCGCAAACGCGCAACGGCACCCCGGTGCATCTGCAACTGCTGGGCTCGGATCCATCCTGTGTCGGCGACAACGCCGCGCGGGCCGTGGAACTGGGCGCGCCCGTGGTGGATCTGAACTTCGGCTGTCCCGCCAAGACCGTGAATCGCCACCGGGGCGGGGCGGCTCTGCTGGATGAGCCGGAATTGCTGGAAGCTCTGGTGAGCGCGGTACGCGCGGCCGTGCCGGCGGAGATTCCCGTGTCCGCCAAGATCCGGCTGGGCATCCGCGACAGCGAGCGGGCCCTGGACAATGCCCGGGCCGTGGCCGCCGGCGGCGCCGCCTGGCTCACCGTCCACGCGCGTACCCGGGACCAGGGCTATCGTCCGCCCGCCTGGTGGGAGGATCTGCCGGCCGTGCGCGAAGCCGCCGGCATCCCCGTGATCGCCAACGGTGATATCTGGACCCCGGCCGATGCCGAGCGCTGCCGCCGGGTCACCGGTTGCGACGACCTGATGCTGGGCCGGGGCGCGGTCCAGGACCCCTTCCTGGCCCCGCGTCTGCGCGGCACCGACGGCGCCGCCTGGCCCGAGATCCACGCCGTACTGCGCGATTACCTGGAAACCATCGCGCCCACGGGCGACGAGCGCCATATCTGCGGACGGATCAAGCAGTGGCTGAACTACCTGCGCCGGCGCTGGCCCGAGGCGCAGGAACTGATGGATCAGGTCAAGCGCCTGAATTCCATTGATGAAATCCGGATGGTCATGGACGGAATCGAGCGGGCGGCCTGATCATTCAAGCGGAAAGCCGAAAGACCAAAGCCGAAAGAAATAAAGATGGGCGCCTCCGGCGCCCGTCATTTTCCATCTTGCTACTTTCTACTTGCGACTTTCGACTGTTTTATAACGGCCAATGCAACTGCACATTGCCGCCGCCGAAGCCCGGATCGTGCAGTTCCAGCGACGGGGCAATGGTGAGGATGGCACCGTCCTCCCGGTTCACCTCGTAACGCCAGGGCAGGTTGATCTTGGCGAGCCAGCCCTTTACGTCCCGGTCGCGCCAGTGGCCGCCGGTCACGATCTGCTCGTAGTCCGGGCGCGAGATCAGCAGCTCGGGGCGCAGATAATGCCGCTCGCCGGTGTTCATGCGAAGGCTGCCGTGCACCAGGGGCTCGCTGCGGTGCAGTTGGCCCCGGGCATTCGAGGCCGTGCCGAAAAAGCCTTCCTCGTCCAGATAAAAGTGCTGCACGCCCAGGGTCGGCTCCAGCTGGTGCGCGGTCCGCGTCAGGGTAAAGCCCGCCTGATGAAAAATACGCCGGAACTCGTCCCGGCCACCGCCGGAGAAGACAAAGTCGCGCTCGGTGCGCTCGCCCCGGGCGCTCAGGCGGGCGCGCCATTGCGGACTTTGCCAGCTGATCGAACCGGCCGCCCGGGTGCTCTTGCCACCGGCGCGCAGTCCCGTACCGCGTTGATCATTCACCACGGCCCGGGGGCTGTGATTGACGCTGGTTTCGACGGTTACTCGGCTGGACAGTGGCATGCGAGCCCGGGCGAAAAAGGTCCAGGGCCGCTGTTCGTATTCAATGGATCCGGAGCTCTTGTCGTTGAAGTAGGCGTCGGGAAGAATCGCGGCGGCTTCGATCAGCCGGTCCGGACCCGCCTGCCAGCGGGTCTGGAAGTAGACGTCACTGTTCGCCTTGTCGCCCTGGACGTCCCCGCGCGCCGAGATCTGCCAGTTTTCGCTCAGCTGTTGACTGAACCCCACCAGCTGGCGGTCGTAGAAACCGTCGAAATCATCGCCGCGCTCCATGGCCAGCGTGAAGGCACGTCCGCCCCGGTCGAAGGGGAAGGTCTTGCGGAAGCGAATCTCGGACAGCGCGCGCTTGGACGTGACACTGCCCACGGAGCCGCGCACCCCGTCGGCGTTCGGCCCGGGTTCTTCGGACAGATGCCGGAAACTGAAACGCTGCAGAAAGCTCTTGTCCCTGAATTGAAAGGGGCGGCCTTCCAGCAGTGCCTCCCGGCGCCAGGGATGGGGCGTGCTCCAGCCCGCGGTGAAGGCCCAGGCCCAGTCCTGTATCAACAGCGCCAGCAGTGGCCACCAGCGCAGCGGAAAGCGGCTCGGCGTTGTGCGGGACTTCGCTTCAGCTCGACGGGTCATGAATCAACTCCACCTTGTCGCCGGAGCGTACCAGACGCAATCGCCACAGGGGTCGGGTCAGACGTACACGCGCAGCGGTGTCTGCCAGCATCTGATTCAGTGCCCGCAACGAGCCCCGGACATTGCCCAGCAACAGCGGCGGTGGGGACACGTCCTCGGATACCGGGTGGGCAAAGTGATCCCAGTCCATGGGCAGGATCCACTCCGGCTGGCCCGCCTCCAGTCCATGTTGTACGAATTCACGCCGGTACTTCCGTGACTGTTTCCCCAGTCCGGCAATCGAGGTCAGAACCAGGTCCGTGTTCAGTCCGGACAGAGCACCGGGTTCATGGCCGGCACTGGCCTGGACCAGCACCTTGCCCCGCGGATGGGCAAGGTGAACGGCCCGGTGGTGGCCCTCGCGGAAGTCCGGGGCCCGTGCGGGCAGCGTCAGGGGCCGTTCAATGTCGCGGTCCACGCCGGACAGCCGAGCCAGCAGCGGCGGCAGCGGTACATGGTTCGAGCGCGGAAAGCGCAGCCGGAATTCGCCGATGTGCAATGGTGCGTTGTCGTCCACTTCCCGGATCAGCGCTTCCGCCAGCCCCTGGCCCCGGGCCAGATTGGCAGTACTGGGCGAGCCCAGCAGCAGGGCGTTGAAGTGATCGGCGAGCCAGGGTGCATCCAGAGCATGGTCGAAATGGGCATGGGTGACGATGACGGCATCGAGTTCGTCAATGCCCGCGCGTTCCAGTGCCGCGCGGATGCGTTCGGGATCGGGTTCCAGTTTGCCGAAGACGATCCGGCTCAGCGGCGGCCGGGTGAAAAAGGGATCGATCAGCAGGGCCTTGTCGCCGTCGTTGACATAGACGCCGGCGGCGCCCAGCCACATCAGGGTCAGCCCCTGGGGGGCGGATGCGGATGATTCCGGGACCCAGTCATGCCGGTCTTCGTCCAGATCGGGATGCCAGTTCAGATAAAACAGGAAGGCGCCGAACGGCACCAGCAGTACCAGGAAGATGGTGACCGTGCCCAGCCTTTGTAGTTGTTGTGTCTGCATGGGACCGTCCGGGCGAGCTCATACCGCCATCCTACACGGATTCCACGCCGACGTTCAGCCTGCATTGGCCGGAGCGGCCCGGGGCCGCTCCGGAGGCACCTCAGTCGTTATCCACCGGATAGACGCCGTCCTTGTCGTGCACCTCGCGGCCGCTCAGCGGCGGATTGAAGACACAGGCCAGTTCCATGTCCTTGTGAGCGCGCAGATAGTGCTCGTCGTGCTCGTTCAGGATATAGACGCTCCCGGGTTTGATGGGCCAGATCTTGCCGTCGGCCACGGTTTCCACTTCGCCCTCGCCGGACATGCAGTAGACCGTTTCCAGATGGTTCTTGTACCAGATATGGGTTTCGGTGCCGGCATAGATGGTGGTGATATGAAAGGAAAAGCCCATGCCGTCGTCCTTCAGCGACAGCCGAACGGACTGCCAGTTGCCACTGTCCGGCTTGACCGCGCGTTCGGTCTGACTGGCTTCCTGAAGAGTGCGCACAATCATTGGTGTCTCCTGCTGTTAATGTCCGGAATCGGGTCCCTCCGGAGTGTAACAGGACGGGGTGACGCGCGGGGGCATGACGGTCTCTGCGCCTTGCCGGGCTGGCGCGAAAGCGCTCGGTGGCGCGGAGAATGCGGGGCAACGCGACCCGAACCCGGTCCGGACCCTGGGCGGCGAGTCCTCCGCTCAGGGCGATTGATCCCGCACGGGTTCATGCGGTCTGTACGGGAAACCTGTTAGGCTGCACCGATTATAATTATTCTGACGTCAAGCTATTAACAGGCTGCCTCCGCGGCCGTTTTGCGACAGCCTGTTACATTCGGGGGATCCGCTATGACCACAACCATGTGGAGTTTTCTGTTCTTCCTGCTCATCTTCCTGCTGATCGGGTTTTCCTCGGTGCTGGTGCGGCGGAAGAACAATACCGACTATCTGGTGGCCGGGCGCAATCTGCCGCCGTCGCTGGTGGGTCTGTCCGCGGTGGCCACCAACAATTCCGGCTACATGTTTATCGGCGTGATCGGTTTCACGTACACGACCGGATTGTCGGCGATCTGGCTCATGGTGGGCTGGATCCTGGGGGATCTGCTTACCTCCCAGTTCGTGCACCGGCGTCTGCGCGTCAACGCGGAAGAGCACAGCTCGCTCACCTTTCCGGAAATCCTGTCGTCCTGGTATGGACAGAACCATGTGGTGCTGCGCCGCGTGGCCGCGCTGATCGCCGTGGTCTTTCTGGGCACCTATGCCGCCGCCCAGTTCAATGCCGGCGGCAAGGCCCTGCAGGTACTCTTTGACTGGGATTTGCGCACGGGCGCGATCATCGGTGCCGTCATGGTTCTTTTCTACTGTTTTTCCGGCGGACTGCGCGCCTCGGTCTGGACGGACGCGGCCCAGTCCGTGGTCATGATTACCGCCATGGTGATCATGGTCACGGTTGTGGTGGCGAATCAGGGCGGTATCGGCGAAACCTGGACGAAACTCAACAATGTTTCGGCCACCCACATGAACTGGTTCCCCGAGGATCTGGCCTTCGGATTCCTGGGACCGGCGTTGTTCGTGATCGGCTGGCTCTTCGCCGGTATCGGCGTCATCGGTCAGCCGCACATCATGATCCGCTTCATGGCCCTGGATAATACGCAGCATTTCCAGCGCGCGCGGCTGTATTATTATCTCTGGTTCACGGCCTTTTATTTTCTGGCCAATGCGGTGGGCCTGATTTCACGGCTGATCATACCCGAAGCCAACTTCGACGCGGAACTGGCCCTGCCTACCCTGGCCCAGGATCTGCTGCCGCCGCTGGCGGCCGGGCTGGTACTGGCCGGCCTCTTTGCCGCCACCATTTCCACCGCCGATTCGCTCATTCTGAGTTGCAGCGCCGCGCTCGCGCGGGACCTGCCGCCCGAGCGCTGGCACAACTATGTGCTCACCCGCGTAAGCACCCTGATCGTGATCGTGCTGGCCCTGACCATCGCGCTCTTCGGCAACAAGAATGTCTTCGAACTGGTCATCGATTCCTGGGCCGTACTGGGCGCCGCCTCGGGTCCGCTGCTGGTGGTGCTGGTCCTCGGCGGCCGTCCGCCCCAATGGCTGGCCGTGTCCATGGTCATCGCCGGCCCGGCCGTGATCTATCTCTGGCCCCTGGTCCCCGGCTCCGGGACCATCTATGCACTGATGCCCGGGATGCTGGCGGGGTGGCTCGTTTACGGGCTGGGAACGTTGATCGATAAGAAGGGGCAAGGAGCAAGTGGCAAGTAGCAAGGAAACCCCTCCTCGGTCCTCCCCTTGATAAGGGGAGGAAGCGTTTTCATAAGC
>CAZHGU010000095.1:0-5821 GCA_964532105.1 uncultured Alcanivorax sp.
GGAAATTGCCGCTTGTCACTGCATTGTGACTTTTGTTTCCGCCGTGTTAACGTTTTCGGCGTACGGTGATGAAGCAGCACGACGCCATCTCCGTATAACTGAATAACAACCAACGTTGTGCACACGAAGGAGAACAACATGCAATTCAATAAGCTCGCTCTCGCTGCAGCAGTAGCGGCCGCTCCCCCCGCGGGCGTGGCCATGGAGCCCTTGCAGGACAGTGAAATGTCCAGCGTTACGGGTCAGGACGGTGTCAGCATCAACCTGTCCAACGTCAACCTGACCATGGACGTGGGTATTGAAGATACCGATGGCGTGGCCACCGGCGGTTCCACCTACACCGAGCCCGGCCTCTTGCTCATGCAGGGTCAGGGTGTCGACACCGGCACCGACAGCATCAACATCGAGATGGACGTGGGTGACAACACCACCACCACCGACAACAGCGCCATGCTGGAAGTCCGGGTGGATATCCCGGAGGTGACGGTGGATACGGGTGATGTCTATGCCGTGGAAGGTACCGACGGCTCGGATATCTCCGCCGGTATTTCCAACGTGACCAGCCAGGCCGGCGCGGTTGCTGCGGGTGATGCGCTGCTGGAGAACACCTCCATCACGCTGAACAACCTGGAGCTGACCGTTCAGCTGGGTGAAGAAGAGGATGACTTCCTCAATATCGCGTCCAGCTCCGTGGTGACCATCAGCTTCGGCAGCCTGACGGACACGAGCGATAACTTCACCATCAACGACGCCAGCTCCGGCGAGTCCATCAGCATGGGTGAGCAGCGGATCACCAATATCGACCTCACCACGGACGGTATCGCCGGCAACGTTGAGCCGGAGGGCCTGGTCCTGAGCGTGGGCGCCAGCGACCTGACCGACGTCAACGTGGCCATGATGGACGTGTCCATGGGTGATACTTCGACGGGTACGGCTCCCGACAACACCGGTGAGCTGGGCAACGTCTACATCACCGGTCTGGATCTGAGCGGCACCGACATCGCCATCGGCGGCCACTAAGCCGTCCGGCGTTGCGGAACTCCGGCGGGCTTGCCCGCCGGAGGCTCGGCATCCCAATGCCCGCCGCCCTCCGGGGTTGGCGGGCATTTTTATGGGTACCCTCGCCCAAGCCACGCCTTTCGAGTGAGTCCGGAGCCCTTGGCGAAGGGCGCCCCATGGGCTAGCGTTGGACTCTTCCACGGAAACAATGACAACCATGCTGGAATCGAACGCGACACAGAATCCCGAGGCGCTGCTGCGCATGGGCCGGGCCCTGTTGAAACAGGGGCGGCTGGACCAGGCGGAGGCGGCGTTGCGTCAGGTGCTGGCTACTCAGCCGAACCATGACCGGGCCCTGGAGTACCTGGGGACGGTGGAACTGGCCCGCCGCAACGGCGGCCGGGCGGCCGGCTGGCTGCGCCGGGCCATCCAGGCCGGTGGCGGCAACAAGGTGCGGCACAACAATCTGGCCCAGGCCCTGCTGTTGCTTAACCGGCTCCAGGAAGCGGTGCGCGAATTCGAAAAGACCCTGGCCCTGGACCCGGACAACCGGACCGCGCTCATGGGCATCGGCAAGTGTCTGCTGGAAACCGGGGACTACGAGCGTGCCGGCGGCTGTTTCCAGAAGGTGGAGGAAATCCAGGGCGAGGACTATGACGCCCTGGTGGGCCGGATCCATTGCTACTACCAGCTGAATCTGTTGCCGCTGGCCGCGCAATGCTGCCGCCGGGCGCTGGAGTTACGTCCGGACGACCGGGATATGCAGTTGGCCTTCGGTCAGGTTCAGACCCATCTGGGACGTGAAAAGGAGGGGTACCACTACCTGGATCGGCTTTACCGGGACCCGGAGTACCGGGATCAGGCGCGCCCGCATCTGGTTCAGGCGTTGTTTGCCCTGAATGACCCGGAAACCGTAGAGGCCATCGCTCGAGAGGGTCTGGAGCGCAATGGCGCCGATGCCGAGGCTCGCGGCTGGCTGGGGCGGGCCCTGAATGTCCAGAACCGTCGGGAGGAGGCATTGGCCGTGCTGGAAGCGGCGGCTCCGGACGAGCATGATTCGGAGGAAGTGGCCATCAGCTGGCAGCAACTGCAGCAACTGCGGGGCCTGTCCGAAGACGAGGTGGACAAGGTCAAGCACCACTTCGAGCGTCTGCCGGCGGAGCGCAAGGGCACCCGAGGCACACTCGCCTTTGTGGTAGCGGAATGGTACGAGAAGCACGGTAATCTTGCGGCCCAGATGGAATGGCTGCATCAGGCCAATCAATTGATCGATCAGACCCGGTTTTTCGATCCTGAGCAAACACGCTCGTATGCACAGACCCTGCGCACCCAACTGACGCGCGAAACATTGCCCGAGCTGGCTCAGGGCGGTGACCCGGACTATCGTCCGGTATTCATTCTGGGCCTGCCTCGTTCGGGCACAACCCTGCTGGAGCAGATTCTGGGCGCTCATCCGGAACTTCGGGGTGTGGGGGAGAACCCCCTGATGCCCTGGCTGTTTCGCAATCGGGGACAGGGAACCAAGGCCGCCGGCGTGACCCAGCTGACACCGGAGCAGGTCAGAACCCTCGCCGACGATTATCGCGCCTATATGGAAGAACGCTTTGGCCGGGAACGGATCGTGGAGAAAGGTATTCTCAACGGCCGCGAGGCCGGATTATTGTACGCCTTTTTCCCCAACGCACGCTTTGTCGAGATCCGCCGCCATCCGCTGGATGTGGCCCTGGGATGCTACAAGCAGCTCTTCGCCCAGCAGCATTTCAGCTTCGATCCCGACAATCTGGCCCACGAGATGCGGGTGCACGAGGATATGCTCGCGCACTGGCACGAACATCTGCCGGTGCCCATCCATACCATCCACTATGAAGAACTGGTCACCGATCAGGAGGGAACGGTACGGGACCTGCTCGATTTTCTGGAGTTGCCCTTTGATCCGGCCTGCCTGGAATTCCAGAAAAGCGCCGGCCAGGTGGGTACGGCCAGCGTCAACCAGGTGCGCCAGGGCCTGTATTCCAGCGCCGTGGGCCGCTGGCAGCAATACGGGGACTTGCTGGATCCCTTCCGCGAGGCCCTGCACCGGCACGGACTGAGCATCCCGGGCGAGGACGACCATACGGAGACGGGCTCTTGAACCCGGCGAACTCCGAAAGCACCACCACGGTTTCGGTCCAGCAACTTCAGCAGAAACTCCGCGACGGGGAACTGGCGCCGGTGGAGCAGGTACTGCTGGCCCGCCTGGACGAACAGGCCCTGGATGCGGGCCTGATCCAGGCCTTTCTCACCCGCGCGCTGGAGCTGCAGGCGCACGAGCGCGCGGACCGGGTGCTGCAGCGGTTGCAGGCGCGTTTTCCCGACCACAGTCAGAGCTGGCGGCTGATCTATCAGTACTGGCGGCTGCGCACGGACTGGCCCCGGGCGCTGGAGGCCATTGACCGGGTGGCGGCACTGGAGGGGTGGTCGGACAACCTGCGTATCGGCCGCGCCAGTGTGCTCGAGAAAATGCTGTGTGCCGAGGAGGCGCTGGCCGAGCTGGAGCAGGTGGGCGCGGAGGCCGCGGAGCTGCCCCGTGCCTGGCTGGTGCGCGCCAGTGTCTGGCAGCAACTGGACGAATCGCAGCGCTTGATCCGGGAACTGGGCGCCTGGCTGGACGAAACTGCCGAGCGCAACACCATGGTGGCGCGCTGCTGGAAGATGCTGGGGCGGGAACTGGACCGGCAGGGCGATTACGACGACGCTTGGCGGGCCTTTGCCGCCGGCAATGCGATGGAAAGGGAGATTCACCAGCCGGATCTGAGCCACAACGGGCTGCGCCTGCGCGTGGCCTGCAACCGGGCTGCGTTTACACAGGACTGGGTGGCCGGATGGACGGCTTCGCCGCCGGCGGAATACACGCCCGCCTTTCTGGTGGGCTTTCCCCGTTCGGGGACCACCCTGCTGGAGCAGGTGCTGGATGCCCATCCGGGGATCCAGGCCATGGAGGAAAAACCCTGTCTGGAACAGGCCTGGAGCTGGCTCTATCAGGTCATGTTCGCCCGGGCGCAGGCCCGGGGCAGCTTGTCGCCGCGGCTCTCGCTGGAGCAGCGCCATGAAACGATAACCCGGGAACTGGCCGGCCTGGGCGAGCGTGAAATCGAGCAGGCCCGGCAGCTGTATTTCCAGGCTATCTGGACCCTGATCCGCGGCGGCTGCTCGTGGACAAGCTGCCCCTGAATATTGTCCAGATCGGCTTTATCCGCCGTCTTTTCCCGGGCGCGCGCATCATTGTCGCCCTGCGTCACCCCTGCGACTGCATCCTCAGTGGCTATATGCAGGGCTTCGAAATGAACGATGCCATGTACAACTTTCTCGATATCGGCGATGCGGCCGGTCTCTATCAGCGTGTCATGGGGCTGCTGCGGCAATATGAACACGCTTTCGGCGAGGATGCGGACTGGCATTATATTCGGTACGAGGATGTGCTGGGGGACTTCCGGGGGGAAGTGCAAGGCATGCTGGATTATCTGGGCGTGGGCTGGGACGATGCCGTCGAGGACTATCACGAACACGCCCGGAGCCGGGCCACCCTGGGGACGCCCAGCTATCAGGGGGTGACCCGCGAGCTCTACCGCTCCGCACTGGGGCGGTGGCGCAATTACAGCGCCCATCTGGAGCCGGTGTTCGATCAACTCCGGCCTGCCTGCGAGCATCTCGGCTACAGCCTGGATGTGCCCGGGTAGTTTCGGAAGCTTGTGATGCCGGCTCCGGCAATCCACGCGTACCCCGGTTCCCCAGCCATGCTGCCCCTGTGGCCGGCTCTGACCGGATTGACCGAAGCTGCTGTTTTTTCGGCAAAATCGTTACAAAATCGCAACATAGGGTGGGGCGGGGCGTCGGTAGCATGACGGGCGTAGTCGTTAGCCTGTGGTTGTCGAAGGGGATTGTGATGGCTAACATAGCTGTTCACCCCGTTGCGGCCATAAGAATAAAAACAAGGTAGGCGTTTCGATGCTTGAGGCATTGCTGGGAGTAGCCCTGTTTTTCGTGGCCGCCGATCAAGCGGCGGTGGTTCAGGATTACCCCAAGGGCTATATCCATTACGAACATCCGGCCAAGCAGGCTCCCGTGCGGGATCGGGCGGCTGTGGTGGAAAAGCCGGTGTCGCACTTCAAGTATCAGAATATTGTTCGTCAGCGCTATGACTATTCCTGCGGCTCCGCCGCGCTCACCACGGTGTTGAACCATTATCTGGGCCGTCAGTTCGGTGAGCGTCAGATCATGGAGGGGCTGCTGCGCTTCGGCGAAACCGACAAGATTGTTGAGCGTCGCGGCTTTTCCCTGCTGGACATGAAACGGCTCGCCAGTGCCCTGGGCCATCCCAGCGGGGGCTTCCGGGCGGAGTTCAAGGATCTGCCCGAGCTGGACCACCCGGCCATCGCGCCCATTGCTTATGGGGGCTTCAAGCATTTCGTGGTGATCAAGGAGTACCGGGACGGCCATGTGTTCGTAGCCGACCCGGCGCTCGGGAACATCAGCTTTACGGCCAAAAAGTTCAAAGAGGTATGGGATCCCAATGTGCTTTTCATTGTGTTTCCCAATGGTTTCGAGCCCCAGCCGGATCTTAATCTGACGGACTGGGATCTGCGGTTGATCGACGAACGCACGATCCGGCATCACGCCTACAAGGAGTTTCCGGTCTTTACGGCGCCGATGGAAAACACGGCTGACGAGGCCGCTACCCTGCAACGGGTACGGACCGAGGCCCCGGACGGGGAAGAGCGCGTGCTCAACATTCCCACGCGCACCTATTTTGTTGACTGATCGAATTTCGCAAGAAAAAAAGAAA
>CAZHGU010000096.1:0-5812 GCA_964532105.1 uncultured Alcanivorax sp.
GGATGCCGTCCCTGGTGGCCGAGATCGGGGACGTGCTGGAACAGCATCTCAAGAAGATCGGCATGATGTCCGACGAGATGGACGAATACCAGCGGGCCTGGCTGGAGCAAAAGCGCGCCGAATTCGAGGGCCGTTCATCCAATGATGACGGCGAGGAATCGGACAGCGGCTTTCCGCCCGGTTCCGTGCTCTGCAACAAGTGCCACACCCAGGCCATGGTGCAGATGGACGGCTGCCTGACCTGCCTCAATTGCGGCGACAGCAAGTGCGGCTAAAAGTGCCTATAATCACAGAGGGTGAAAAGACTGCACGAGGCCTTACCTCTGTGTTCTCTGTGCCCTCTGTGGTTTTCTTCGGGAATCCGGAGTCAACTTCACGCGTTTGATTGGACCACAGAGATCACAGAGGGCACAGAGACTGAATGGGTTTGTGCCTCTGTACTCTCTGACTCTGTGGTGGAGTCACAAAAGCCTCTTCTGAACCGCATGGTTACAGACTGTGGGAGGGGCATCCCTGCCCCGACCCGATACCGGGGCTACATACAGGGGGCTGCCGGGGCGGCCTTGCCCATGGCTAAAGGATCAAGTGCCCCAAACCCCGATATAAACCACAGAAGGCACAGAGGTTAGCTTTTGCGGTCTCTGTGCTCTCTGTGGTTATTTCTTGCTGGTTGTGGATGCCGCCAGGTTCGACAAGGCTCCGCGGCCGGAACGGCCTGTCATCCCACCCCGGGCTCGGCGCTGACCAGTTTCTTCCAGCCCTCGATATCCGTATAGGCGGAGTCGTAGAGCACGAAGCCGGCTTCGAAATAATCCCCCTCTTCCCGGCACCAGCGCACTTCCCCCACCACTTCCAGCGGCGGCCGGTCCCGGCCGAAATCGGCGCACAGGCGCAGAATCGCGGTTTCCGGCAGCTGCCGGTCCACGCGGATGCGCATGCCGCCGGACGAAACATCCAGAATCCGGCACAGGATCACGGTGGGCCGCTCACCACTGCCCGGCTCGGGGCTGTCCACCTCGATGAATACCGCCGCGTGGGCGTCGGCACGTTCTTCGGCTCGTCGGTCTTCTTCCTGGCTCATGTGCTTATCCGGCCTTGTTGTTCTGTTGGAGTCCCCCCACCACACGACTCAGGGTGTCGTCGTAGCGGCTGTCACTACTCAATACGGAAATCGTGCCCCTGGCAATGCCATCGATCAAGTCACGGCGCAGGATTTCACGCCGGTCCAGGCCGCTACGGCTGACAAACACATATTTGTCGCTGGAGGACATAACCAGAATCAGTTTGAGCCGGGTCCAGCTGTCGTCGTCCTCGCGAAATTCCATCCAGGTGCCCAGGGGCAGGCCGCTGACCAGCAGCCGCGCGCGCTTGCGTTCGCTCTGCCCGTCCGCAGTCTCCGCCTCCGGTGCGGCGTCGGCGGCGTGCTCTTCCATTTCCCCGCTTTCCGGTTCGGGCGCCGACTGTGCCGCCGGCGTCGTCGACTCCCCGTCGGCCTGCTCCGTGGACGCCGGTTCCGGCGCGGCGGAAGCTTGTGTTTGCTCTTCCGCCGCCGCCCGGGCTTTCTTTTCCTGTTGCTGTTGCCGGTATTGCCGTGCCAGATCCTCCAGATGTTCCACCACCAGCTCGCGCGGAGCCACCGGCCGGGGCACCTGCACCACCTCCCGGTTGGTCAGCCGCCAGGCGAAATCCTCGAAGCTGGTGGTCTGCGTCTTGAGCCCGGCCTGGTTCACGAACAGCAGCTGCTGATAGTCGTCCTGGCGGATCAGCAGGCGCATGCGCTCGCCGGTAGCGCGCACCTCGAACCAGTCCCGGGTGGACAGGCCGTGCATCTCCCGCAGCAGATCCTCGCTGATAGCCGCACCGGCGTCCTCCACCACCGAGCCACTGACCGGTTCCGTCACCTCGACAAAGTTCAGCTCCCGGCCGCTGAGCAGGGCCGTATGAGCCACCTGAATGTCATCGAGCATGCGCGAACGCGCCGCCGCGTCGGCCACGGTTTCGTCGAGCAGGGCACGCAGCTGACCGTGCAGGTCTCTGGAAACGCGTTTGAGCTTGCGCTGGTTCTGTTCCTCCCCCTGCTCCGGCTGCAGGCTCCAGAACAACAGGGTGAGCACCCGGACCGCCTGATCCCAGAGGGCACTGTCCTCGCCCCGGTTGAGCAGGATCCATTCGAACGCCGGCCACCAGTGATTCACCAGATCCCGGGCCAGAAAATCCGGCAGGGGGCGGCCCGCCAGCTGACGCTGGATGACGGCGGCGGCCTGGCGCCGGGCATATTCCAGCCGCATGGCGCCTTCTTCCGCCTGGCGCAGCCGCTCGCCCAGCTTGTCCACGCGCTGGTGAAAGCGCTCCAGCCAGGTCCAGATCTCGCCGGCCAGTTCCTTCACCGGTGTGTCATCCGCCAGCGCCTGCAGCCAGCCCGCCATGCGCGCGCGCAAATCGTCGGCCTGTGGATGTTCCGGACACCAGCCCGGAGCCAGCTCCCCCAGTGCCTGGAGCACGTCATTGACCGGATGCCCGCGCTGTTCCACCCAGCTGGGCGTAGCCAGCGCCGCCGCCAGAAGCCCCTCGCGGTGCTCGTTCAGCGCGGCGGCCAGATCCGGGTGGAAGGCCGGCTGGGCCAGATAGTCCCGTACCACCCGGCGCGCGACCCGGAAACGGCCCTGTTGTTTGCCGGAAAAACCCGCCGCGCGCAGGCTTTCCGGCTCGGCGTCCGGATGGACACCCTCCGGGCTCAATACCCGGGCGCGGGCCTGTTCATCCGTCAGCGCTGCTTCCGGTGCCGGGAACAACAAGGTGTAGAGCCGTTCCACGGATGCGCGTTGATCGGCGGCTTGCTCGGCAGGCGGACTCATAAGACTCCCGGCGATCCAGGGATTGATCCTGCTTCCAGATCACCCATAAAAGCTAATACTTTAGTCTTATAATAGATGGAGGTGGACCCCTTCTTTCGATTGATATTGTGAACTAACTCACATTCTGACCCTGTTGAACAGCACTACCGCCGCACGTCTCCGCAACAGGCATCCAGTCGTCATCATGAGCCGGGTGAGTCCGATTCGGACCCTTTGCCAGTCTCTGTACGGCACCTCCGCTGGAGAAGAGGAATTGTAAATACGCGAAATATTTCCTTGTCCACGGGCACAGCCGTTTCTCTTAGCAACGAATCGACGAATTACGCCTTAATACGGATATCGAGAAACAATCCGCGTTGCTACAGTCAAGGATAGATAACAACAACGGCAATGGACCGCTTATGACAGCTATATGGCGTTATCAGGCCGATATCCCGCCGACCCTGATCGTGCTCGGCGTACTGGGGGTACAACTCGGGGCGGTGTTCACGCTGGAATCGCTGCCGGCACTGTTCACCGTCGCCGGCGCACTGTTGCTGTTCTCCGCCTGTCCGGGCGCTATCAGCCATAATCATCATCACTGCAACACCTTCCGCCCGCGCTGGATGAACCGCATCTATGAGGTCATCCTCTTTCTGGAAACCGGGATTCCGCCCTTCGGCTGGACCATTCACCACAACCTGGGCCATCACAAGCATTACCTGCATCCGCCCGACGACCCCTCGGGCTGGCAGAATCCGGACGGCTCCACCATGAACCGGATCAAGTATGACCTGTACAACGCCGCCCGGGTCTATCCCGAGATCATCCGTATCGGCCGTAGCCGGCCGAAACTGCTGCGCCGTTTTCTCACCTGGACCGCAGTCAGCCTGACGGTGCTGGGCGCACTGATTGCCCTGCGGCCGGTGCCCGCGCTCATCATCTTCGTGCTGCCCATGCCCATCATGCTGGTGGGCCTGCTGGACAACACCTTCCAGCAGCATCAGGACCTGGACACGCGCAGCGATTACACAGCTTCACGCAATACCACCAACCGGTTGTACAACCTGATTTCCTGGAATCTGGGCTATCACACCGCCCACCATCTGTATCCCAATGTCCACTGGAGCAAGCTCCCCGAGCTGCACGAACGGATCCGCGACCGGATTCCGGATCACCTGGTGAGCGATTCCGTGCTGCTGTCGAGCTGCGACCACTCCGGCGGCCTGGATCTGCCGAGAATCCGGCTGCCCCGGTCCCGCCCTTCGGCGCGCCAACAGGCCTGAAACTTTCTTTATTCACCCGCCAGCCCTTCTCCTACAGCCTCCGCCGGGACCTGCCCGACCCCCTGAAGTACCAACCTGTTAAGCCTGACGCCGGATTCCCCGGACGCTACAATGATTTCACGGTTACGGACGGGGAATGCCGGTGAAACCGCATCATTATCTCTGGGTGAATCCCTTTCGCGGGGAACATCCGCAGGCGGTGGTCCACAAGCTCTGGCGCGATACCGCCCTGTTGCGCGGGCTCAGCCCCGCGGACTCGCGCGAACTGGTCACCCACACCCATTTGCGCCATTACCAGCCCGGTGAAGCCCTGTTCCGCGAGGGGGAAACCGGTGTGGCCGCCGCCCTGGTGGTCTCGGGCCAGCTCAGCGTAGAGTCCGGCGGGCAAACCCTGGTTCGCCTGGACACCGGCGACTTCGTGGGTGAAACAGCGCTGCTGGAAGACACACCGCGCAGCGCCACGGTCATCGCCGAGACGCCGGTCACCGTATCCCTGCTGGTGCGCTATCAACTGGAAGAATTTGTGCAGTTCCGGCCCCGGGTGGGCGCGCGCATCATGACTAATCTGGCCCGGCTGCTGGCCGCGCGCCTGCGCCTGGGCAATCAGGCGGAGCCGTCCTCGTGACCGGGCGCGGGCTGGGCCAGCTGGCGCTGATTCTGGCGCTGCTGCTGGCGGTGCTCTATGCCCTGAAACCGCTCTGGGGCGCGCTCATTCTGGCCTGTCTGCTCTATCTGCTGCTGCATCCGCTGGTGCTGCGTCTGCGTACCCGGGGCTGGCCCCAATACGGCGCCATAGTACTGGCCCTGGGCGCGCCACTGCTGGCACTGGGCTGGCTGTTCCATTATCTGGCGCTGGAAGCGGCCAACTATCTCCCGCGCCTGCCCGAGGATCTGCGGCAACTGCAAAGCGGACTGGGCGAAATGCTCGCGGAGCTGGACCGGCGCCTGCAACTGCTGATCGGGGTACAGCCCCGGCTGGCGGAGCAGTTCCATCAGTTGCGCCCCGAGACCTGGCTGAATACCGAACAACTGCTGTCCTCATCGGGCTGGATCGCCGCCATTGCCGTCAATGGCGTACTCGCGCCGGTGTTGGCCTTTTTCCTGTTGCGCGACTACCGGCGCTTTCGCGATCAGGCCCTGGCCTGGCTGCCCAACCACCGCATCGAACTGGGCTGGCTGCTCTACCGGCGCATTGCCGGGCGCCTGCAATCCTATCTGCGGGGGCTACTCATGCAGGCCACCATTCTGGCCACGGTGACCGCCACGGGTTTCGCCCTGGCCGGATTTCCCTCGGCGTTGCTGCTGGGCCTGCTCACGGGCGTGGCCGGCCTGGTGCCCTATCTGGGCCCCTTTCTGGCCATGGTGCCGCCGGCACTGGTGCTGCTGGCCAGTCCGGCCCTGGGCCTGGAATCCCTGCTCGAGGCGGTGCTGGTCATTCTGGTGGGCTTCGGCTTCGACAATCTGGTGGTCATTCCCTTTCTGCTCGCGGGCACGGTCAATGTGCACCCGGCACTGGCGCTCATGGCCGTACTGGTGGCCGGCCACCTGGCGGGCATTCCCGGCATGGTGATCATTATTCCGCTGCTGGGCATGGTGGGCATTGTGATCAAGACCCTGCTGGAGGCCCCGGGCCGTGGCGGGCAACCCCTTGCTGCCCCTGCCGGCGTCTAGCAGGCTGTTGAAAAACCCCTT
>CAZHGU010000097.1:0-5789 GCA_964532105.1 uncultured Alcanivorax sp.
GGCCATCCGCGCTACAGCCTGCAGCTGGGCCGGGTGGACAAGGCCGAAAAAATGGAGCCACGCCGGGTGCGCTTTCATTTCGGCGGCGAACACCGCCGGGACGCGCCCCTGACCGTGGGGGAAATGCCGGTCTTGCCGAAGCATTACTGGGCCGAGCGCAATTTCACGGAATCCGGTCTGGAGCCACCCCTGCTGAGCGGGCCCTACAAGGTGGCCGAGGTGGAACCCGGCCGCAAGGCGGTACTGAAACGGGTGAAGGACTACTGGGGCAAGGATCTGCCCGTGAACCAGGGCCGCTACAATTTCGACCGGGTGGTGATCGATTTCTACCGCGACGCCCAGGTGGCCTTCGAGGGCTTCAAGGCGGGCGAATACGACGTCCATTACGACTATATCGCCAAGCACTGGGCCAATGCCTATGACTTCCCCGCCCTGAACGAGGGCAGGGTCAAGCGCAAGGAAATTCCCCACGATATTGCCCAGGGCACCCAGGCGTTTTTCTTCAATCTGCGCCGCGAGCCCTTTGATGATCGCCGCGTACGCAAGGCGCTGGGCCTGCTCTTCGATTTCGAGTGGACCAACAAGCAGATCTTCAACGGCGCTTACAAGCGCTCGGACACCTGGTTCCCCAACAGCGACAACGCCGCCCAGGGCCCGCCCTCGGAAGCGGAACTCGAATTGCTGAAGCCTTTCCGGGATCAACTGCCCGAGGCCCTGTTCGAGGAGCCCTTCGAGTTGCCGGAGAGCGACGGCTCCGGGCGCATCCGCGAGCGTCAGCGCCGGGCCATGGAACTGCTGCGCTCGGCGGGCTGGCAACTCGACGACGGCACCCTGGTCAACGATGCGGGCGAGCCGCTGGAGCTGGAGGTGCTCAATTACAAGAGCGCGGCCATGGAACGGGTGGTCCTGCCCTGGATCAAGAACATGGAACGCCTGGGTATTGAGGGCAGTTACCGGGAAGTGGATCCGGCCACCTACAAGCAGCGCCTGGATGAATTCGAGTTCGATGTGACCATCTATGTGCTGCCCCAGAACGCGCGTCCGGGCGTGGAACTCATCGACTATGTGCATTCGCGCAGCGCCGATACCGGCGGCAGCCGCAACTATGCCGGTATCGCCGATCCGGTGGTGGACGCGCTGGTGGAAAAGGTGCTGGCCGCGGATACAAAAAGACAGCATCGCGCCGCCGTTCGGGCGCTGGACCGCGTGTTACTCTGGCGCCACTACAGCATTCCGCACTGGTACATCGACTATCACCGGCTGGCCTGGTGGGAGAAGTTCGGCCGGCCGGACGCGCATACACCCTATGCACTGGGCACAACCACCTGGTGGAGCGAGGAAGCCGAATGAAACCTCTGGTACTGCTGACGCTTGTACTGGTCACCCCCTTCGCCCACGGAGCCGAAGGGGTCCACGCCCTCGCCATGCACGGCGAACCGAAATATGACCCCGGTTTCGAACACTTCGATTACGTGAACCCGGACGCGCCCAAGGGCGGCACCCTGAGCCGGCATGTGGTGGGCTCCTATGACAGCCTGAACCCCTTTATTCCCAAGGGCACGGCCGCCGCCGGCGTGGAACAGATCTATGATTCGCTCACCGTGCGCAGCCAGGACGAGCCCTTTACCCAGTACGGTCTTCTGGCGGAATCCATGGAAATTCCCGAAGACCGCGAATCGGCTGTGTATCACCTGCGCGAGAACGCCGAATTCGCCGACGGCCATCCGGTGACCGCCTCGGACGTGGTCTTTACGTTCGAGACCGTGCGCGAAAAAGGCAGCCCCTTCTACAGCTACTACTACAAGAATATCGACGAAGTCACGGCGGTGGATGAACACAGTGTCCGTTTCGAATTCGGCGACAAGACCAATAACCGGGAACTGCCGCTGATCGTGGGCCAGATGAGCATCCTGCCCGAGCATTACTGGGCCGAGCGCGAGTTCACCGAGGGTTCGCTGAAGAAACCCCTGGGCAGCGGCCCCTACCGCATCAAGGAAGTGGAAGCGGGCAAGCGCATTGTCTATGAGCGCCGCGATGATTACTGGGGCAAGGATCTGGCGGTGAACCAGGGCCGGCACAACTTTGATCAACTGGTCTACGAATATTTCCTGGATGAAAACGTGGCCATGCAGGCCTTCAAGGGCGGCGATTACAACTTCCGCCCGGAACGCAATTCCAAGCTCTGGGCCACCGCCTATGAGGGGCCGGCGCTGAAGAAGGGAAACATCATCAAGGAAGAGATCCCCCACTCCCGGCCCGTGGGCATGCAGGGTTTCGTCTTCAACGAGCGCCGGGAACTCTTCCAGAACCGCACGCTCCGCCGCGCCCTGGGCTATGCCCTGGATTTCGAATGGTCCAACAAGAATCTCTTCTACGGGCAGTACAAGCGCACCCGCAGCTATTTCGAGAACTCGGATCTGGCCGCCCGGGGCAAGCCCTCGGAGGCGGAGCTGGAGCTGCTGGAGCCCTGGCGCGACAAGCTGCCGGATGCGGTCTTTGAAAAGGAATATCAGCCGCCCACCACCGACGGCGACGGCCGCCCGCGCGAAAATCTGAAAAAGGCCCGGCAGATGCTCTTTGATGCCGGCTATGACATAGTCGACGGCACTCTCAAGACGCCGGACGGCGAGCCGGTGGAGTTCCAGATCCTGCTGCAGAGTTCGGCTTTCGAGCGGATCGTGCTGCCCTTCGCCAAGAACCTGCAGGCACTGGGGGTGAAAGCCGACGTCCGCAAGGTGGATCAGACCCAGTATCAGGAACGGCTGCGCGAATTCGATTTCGACATGGTGGTGGGCAATTTCCCGCAATCCAATTCACCGGGGAACGAACAGCGTGATTTCTGGCATTCCAGTGCGGCCGACAGTCCCGGTTCGCGCAATCTGATCGGTTTGCAGTCGCCGGTGGTGGACGATCTGGTCGACAAGATCATCAGCGCGCCGGACCGCGAGGCGCTGATTACCCGCTGCCGCGCGCTGGACCGGGTGCTGCAATGGGGCTTTCACGTCATCCCCAACTGGCATGTGGATTATTTCCGGCTGGCCTACCGCAAGGACCTGGCGCATCCGGAGAACATGCCCGATTACGGCATGGCCCTGGATGCCTGGTGGCACCGCGACGCCGAATAATCGCTCGGGGTGGCTGAAACCATGCAGACGACGAGGCACTGATGGGCGGCTATATACTGCGGCGCTTGCTGTTGATCGTGCCCACCCTCTTCGGCGTGCTCCTGCTGAACTTCCTGATCATTCAAGCCGCGCCGGGCGGACCCGTGGAGCGCATGGTAGCCGAACTGCGCGGCATGCACGGCACCACGGGCAGTCAGTTCGCGGGCAGCACCCAGGATTTCGTCGGTTCCAGTCAGGGCGGTGACAGTGACTACCGTGGTTCCAAGGGGCTGCCGCCGGAGTTGATGGAGCGCATCCGCGAGCTCTACGGCTTCGACAAACCGGCCCATGAGCGTTTCTGGCTCATGCTCAAGAACTTCGCCACCTTTGATCTGGGCGAGTCCTATTACAAGGACGAGGGTGTGGGCGAGCTCATTATCGATCGTCTGCCCGTGTCCATTTCCCTGGGCCTGTGGAGCACGCTGATTGCCTATCTGGTCTCGATTCCGCTGGGCATCCGCAAGGCGGTGCGTCACGGCACCCCTTTCGATGTCTGGACCAGTTACGCCATCATTATCGGCTATGCCATCCCCAGTTTTCTTTTCGCCATTCTGCTGGTGGTGCTCTTCGCCGGCGGCAGCTTCCTGGACTGGTTCCCCCTGCGGGGGCTCACCTCGGACAACTTTGAACAGTTGAGCCTCTGGGGCAAGATCCTGGACTATATCCATCACATTACGTTGCCCACGATCGCCATCGTGATCGGCAACTTCGCCACCCTGACCATGCTGACCAAGAATTCCTTTCTGGACGAGATCAGCAAGCAGTATGTCCAGACGGCACGGTCCAAGGGCCTGACGGAAAAGCGGGTGCTCTATGGTCATGTCTTCCGCAATGCCATGCTGATCGTCATCGCCGGTTTTCCGGCCGCCTTTATCAGCGTCTTCTTTACCGGCGTATTGCTGATCGAGTACATCTTCTCGCTGGACGGGCTGGGGTTGCTGGGCTTTGAATCGGTGATCAACCGGGATTATCCGGTGGTCTTCGGCACCCTGTTCGTGTTCACCCTGCTCGGGCTGCTGTTGAAGCTGATCTCGGATCTCACCTATGTGCTGGTGGACCCGCGCATCGACTTTGAACGGAGGGATCTGTAATGGCCTTCCGCAATCCCGTCTGGCAACGGCAATGGCAGGCTTTCAAGGCCAACCGGCGCGGCTTCTGGTCGCTGTGGATCTTTCTGGTGCTGTTCGGCATCAGCCTGGGTGCCGAACTGGTGGCCAACGACAATCCCTTGCTGGTGGTTCATGAAAACGATCTCTACTGGCCCGTGTTCCAGAGCTACCCGGAAACCGAATTCGGCGGCATGTTCCAGACCGAGGCGAACTACCGCGATCCCCATGTGCGCGACATGATTACCGACGACGGTTTCATGGTGTGGCCCCCCATCCGCTACGGCCATGATTCCATCAACTATGATCTGGACCAGCCCGCGCCGGCACCGCCGTCGTCGGAGAACTGGCTGGGTACGGATGACCAGGGCCGGGATGTGCTCGCGCGCATTATCTACGGCTTTCGCATATCCGTATTGTTCGGGCTGCTGCTCACCTTCTTCAGCAGCATTATCGGTATCACCGTGGGCGCTTTGCAGGGCTATCTGGGCGGCTGGACGGACCTGCTGGGTCAACGGTTCATGGAAATCTGGTCCAGCATGCCCATTCTGTTTCTCATCATTATCCTTTCGAGTTTCGTCGAGCCCAATTTCTGGTGGCTGCTGCTGATCATGCTGCTGTTTTCCTGGATGGCACTGGTGGATCTGGTGCGCGCGGAATTTTTGCGCTGCCGCAATCTCGACTATGTGCGCGCGGCCAAGGCGCTGGGTGTCTCCACGCCCGTGGTCATGTTCCGCCATATGCTGCCCAATGCCATGGTGGCCACCCTGACCTTTATTCCCTTCATTCTCAACGGCTCCATTGTCACGCTCACCTCGCTGGATTTCCTGGGCTTCGGCATGCCGCCCGGAGCGCCGTCGCTGGGCGAACTGCTGGGTCAGGGCAAGAACAATCTGCATGCGCCCTGGCTGGGCATCAGCGCCTTTGTCTCGCTGGCAATGCTGTTGACCCTGCTGATCTTTGTGGGCGAAGCAGTGCGCGACGCCTTTGATCCACGCAAGTTCCTGGCGGGGCCGGAATAATGCACGGCCTGCGCATCGACAACCTCAGGGTGGACTTCCCCGGCGCCGACGCGCCGGCGGTGGACGGCCTGTCCCTGCAGGTGCCCAACGGCAAGATGCTGGCCCTGGTGGGCGAATCCGGCTCGGGCAAGTCCATGACCGCGCACGCGGTGATGCAGCTGCTCCCGGAAGCGGCACGGCGCTCGGTGGACGCCATCTGGCTGGGTGACGAGCGCATCGACCGGGTGACGGAAGAGCGGATGCAGCAGATCCGGGGCGGGCGCATCGGCATGATCTTCCAGGAACCCATGACGGCACTGAATCCGCTGCACCGGGTGGAAAAGCAGATCAGCGAAACCCTGTTCGTGCACCGCAAGCTGGACAGGGACGCCGCCCACCGGCGCTGCCTGGAATTACTGGAACGGGTGCAGCTGCCCGAGCCGGAAACCATGCTGCGCCGTTTTCCCCATCAGCTGTCCGGCGGCCAGCGCCAGCGCGTCATGATCGCCATGGCCCTG
>CAZHGU010000098.1:0-257 GCA_964532105.1 uncultured Alcanivorax sp.
ACAAGACCCTGCCCTACGGCTATGCCCGGGGCGGCGAACCGGTGCATTACCTGCGCCGCATCCGCAATTACCGCGAGATTCTCGAGCGGCGGCTGGACGGTGATCCGGTACGATCGGGGCGGTTCTGGTAAAGCTGTCTCACCGGGCTGTTAACCACCCGTTACCTGGGTCACTCCATAGGTGATCAGGGCCCAGAGCAGTACCAGCACGGTCAGATAGCGGCCCACCAGATAGATGCGCCATTCCCACCAGCGATT
>CAZHGU010000098.1:267-5766 GCA_964532105.1 uncultured Alcanivorax sp.
CCCGGGGCGGCGAACCGGTGCATTACCTGCGCCGCATCCGCAACTACCGCGAGATCCTGGAGCGACGCCTGGAAGGCGAGCCGGTACGCCGCAACCGGTTCTGGTAAAGCAGTCTCGCCGGCTGTCACCCTCCACTTACCTGGGCAACGCCATAGGTAATCAGTGCCCAGAGCAGTACCAGCACGGGCAGATAGCGCCCCACCAGATAGATGCGCCATTCCCACCAGCGATTGGCCGTACCCAGTACGCCTCGAATCTTCAACGGCGGGATAAACCAGCACAGCAGGGCCGCTCCGACGACACCGGAGAAGATGATTACATCGCCGCCGGCCACGCGGTCGATGACATCCAGTACCGGTTCACCGGCAATGGTCCACTCCAGCGGCGTAAAGCTCAACGCCGACGCAGTGCCCAATACCAGCATGAGCGCGGTGACCAGGGCCACAGCGGTGCCGTTGCGCAGCCGGAATTCCTCGGCCACGGCGGCCACGATTACTTTCAGCCCCGCCAGGCTGGAACTGAAGGCGGCGGCGAAGAAGAGTCCGAAAAAGGCGATGGCCAGCCAGGCGCCACCGGGCATTTGATCAAAGACGCGCGGCAGGGTTTCGAACGCCAGGGCCGAACCCTGATCCGGCTCCATGCCGAAGCTGAAAACAAAGGGAAAGATCATCCAGCCGGCCAGCAGCGCCACCGAGGTTTCCACCCCGGCCACGGTCAGACAGGCGCGCGGCACGTGGGTCTTACGGGGAATGAAACTGCCGTAGGTCACCAGATACCCCTGGCCGATCGCCAGGGTGTAAAAGGCCTGACCAAAGGCAAAGCCCCAGAGCCGGCCGTCGAGCATGCGGGACCAGTCCACCTGCCAGAAAAAGTCCGCCGCCTGTTGCCAGCCGTCCGTCTGCGAAGCGCGGTAGACCAGAAACACGATCACGCCTATCAGCACCGGCATAAGCAGCTTGGACAGCTTCTCGATCCCTTCGACGTCACGCGCCAGTACCACGGCCGCAAGCAACGTGACGGCAATGAAATACCACAGCGAATTGAAGCCGGCGCTGAATTCGTCGAACACCCGTATATCGGTACGCACCGCATCCACCGCATAGCCCAGGGTCCAACCGGTAATGACCAGGTAGTAGCTGGTAATGGCCACGGTGACCAGCACCACGAACCAGCCGTAGACAGCGCCGAAGCGGTTCACCTGACGATAGGTATGTACCGTATTGCCCTCGGACAAACGCCCGGCGGCCACTTCCAGAATCATGATGGGCAGCACCACCACGATCAGCGCGATCAGGTAGGCCACCACAAAGGCGCCCCCACCGTTCTGGCCCATGATGTAGGGGAAACGCCAGAGATTGCCTAGTCCCACCGCGGCGGCCGCCATAGAGGCGATAAAGGCGGGCTCCGAGCTCCATTGCTGGCGTGACTCCTTGATAAATTCGTGACGATGAGCCATGGGCGGAATCCATCAGGACAATGGGTAGCGGGAATTTACCGTAAACAGGCAGCGGGATGCCAGCATCGGCCTGGCAGGCCTGATCGAAAGCACACGAACCTGCGCCCATGCCGCATTCATTCGCGCAGGCTGGCTGCTTGCCGTATCATGAACAAGCATGACTCACGCTGCTTTGATTGTGCGTTTCTGGCTGCTGCTGATTCTGCTTTTGCCCGTTCTTGTGCCCCAGGTGCTTTATACCCGGCGAAGCGCGCTGCGCCTGCCCGATGCCGACGGCCCGCGCTCCGGCACCACGGGTTCGGGCGAACCGGTATTGCGCATGCTGGTTGCGGGCGAGTCCACTACCGCCGGCGTGGGCGTGGTACACAGTCATCAGGCGTTGCCCTGCCAGCTCGCGCAGGCCCTTTCGCAACAAGGCGGCAAAACCATCCACTGGCGCGCGGACGGCGTCACGGGATGCAAACTGGCGGAGGTGGAACAGCGCTTGCGCGATCATTCGCCGGATGCGGATCTGGTCGTCATCTTTTCCGGCGTGAATGACACCACCGGATTAACTTCATTATCCCGATGGCGTACCGCCCTGGAAAACACGGTTCAGCTGGCCGGCCATGACGGTGCCCGCGTTGTCCTGCTGGCCGTGCCGCCCATGGGCCATTTTATCGCCCTGCCCCGTCCCCTGCGTACACTGATGGGGATGCGCGCGGCCTTGCTGAACCGGGTATTACGCTCGGTTGCAGACCAGAACAGTCGCTGTGATTTCATTGACTGGCAGATTCCGATTACGCCGGATCATCTGGCCCGGGACGGTTATCATCCCTCGGCGTCCGGTTATCAGGCCATCGCCCGGGACTGTTCGCATCGCATGATCGAACGCGGCATCCTGTGACAACAGGCATTTCTTTTGGACACTGATGGACACTATGCTGCTCACGGAATGTCGAAACAAGGAAATTCGAATGCGAGCAAAGGCGCTCTGGATGGTTCTGTTGATGGGGTTGTCCGGCACGGCCGGGGCCGCGGATCTGGTGCTCGGCACCACGGTGCTACCGCCCTATCAAACGGAGCGCAATGGCGAACTGGAAGGCCGTTCCGTGGATACGCTCAACTGTGTTTTCGATCATCTGCAGCATTCCTGGCATGGTCGGATCATTCCCTGGCAACGTGCCCGGGCGCAGATGGAAGAAGGCGAGCTGGACGGCTTCTTCTCGGCCATGCCCGATCCCGAGGCGGAGCGTTACGCGGTCCGCTCCGCGCCGCTGGCGCTGGAGAAATGGTACTGGTTTGCCCGCGACGACGAGATTCTGGGCCGCGATGACTTCCCCGAAGACGTCCGTTTGGGTGCGCTCCAGGACAGCACCACTCTGTCCTGGCTTCGCCGCGAAGGCATTTCACCGGACACGATCGTGAACTCGCCCCGGCAGCTGATCAAGCTGCTCCAAACGGGCCGTATCGATACCTATATCGCCGATATCCGGGTGGTGCGCGAGGCGGCGCAACAACTGTCCCTGTCCCCGGATCAGTACTCGGCCCGGTTTCACCAGTACATGCCCCTGGTCGCCTATTTCAGCCGCAGTTACCTGAACGAGGACGCCGATTTTCTGAACCGGTTCAACCGCCAACTCCATGACTGCATGGATCCCACCTTCCGGATCGAGCCGGAGGAAAAACGCCGCCTGGCCCGCATCGCCGAACAAACCATGCGACCCTGGACCCGGTCGGAGGTCATGATCGAAACCCTTCGAAGTGTCAACCGCGAACGTACGGCTTTCGATGAAGACCGGATCCGGCAGCTGGACAAACAATGGCGCGCGCACAGCGATAGCGGCGAACACGAACTCATTCAGGCTGTCGCGGAGTCAGAGCTGTCCGCGTACCTGCGCCGGCAACAACGCCAGGCGGACGGACTCTTCCGCGAAATCATGGCCACGGGCCGGCTGGGATTGAATGCCGGCATGAGCCGCACCACCACGGACTACTGGCAGGGCGATGAAACCAAGTTCCGGAAGACCTTCAACCGGCCGGATCAGGCGCCGGTGATCGAGGACATCCGTTACGACGAATCCACGCGCCGGTTTCTGGTCCATGTGAGTCTGCCGGTTCGGGATCCGGACACGGACGAGCTTCTGGGCGTAGTCACCGCCGGTGTGGATATCCAGAAAGCGCTGACCGCGGCCACGCCCTGAGACTCTACTCATCGAAGAAGGTGCCGGATCGCTGGAACAACAGCGCTGTTTCCGCTCAAGGTGCGCACAGCGCACCCTGCGGCCGGCTTTACCATTCGGAGCACAAAGTCCGACCCTTTTCCGGCACCCTTTTCAAAGGGTGCAAGATCGCCGGAGCAGACGAAGCATCCTACTCCAGCGGGCTCAACAGCTCGCGCACATCCTCTTCGGTAAAGCCCGGTTCCTCGCTGTGTTCACCGCCATGGATGCCCTCGGCCAGCGCCTTCTTGTGCTGCTGCAATCCGATGATCTTTTCTTCCACGGTCTGCTCGGTAATCAGCTTGTAGACGAAAACATTCTGTTGCTGACCGATGCGATGGGCACGGTCGGTAGCCTGGGTTTCCACCGCCGGGTTCCACCAGGGATCATAGTGGATCACGGTATCGGCTTCGGCCAGGTTCAACCCCACGCCGCCGGCCTTGAGGCTGATCAGAAATACCGGAGCTTCGCCCTGACGGAAGCGTTCAATGACGGCGTCGCGCTTGCGCGTCTGCCCCGTCAGCCGCACCCAGGGAATCTTCAGCGCATCCAGTTCCTCGGCGATCAGCGCCAGCATGGAGGTGAACTGTGAAAACAGCAGAATGCGACGCCCTTCTTCCACCAGCTCCGGCACCAGCTCGCGCAGGTATTGCAGTTTCACCGAGGGCGCGTTGCTCCTGTAGCCGGAACCGGCGGGCAGCAGACGCGGATCACAGCACACCTGACGCAGCTTCAGCAGCGCATCCAGGATGGTGACCTGGCTGCGCGCCAGCCCCTGTTGCGCCAGTGCCTGTCGTACACGCTTGTCCATGGCCATGCGCACGGTCTCGTACAGATCCGCCTGGGCCGGTGCCAGAGACAGGGTTCGTTCAATCTCGGTTTTCTCCGGCAACTCGGCGGCCACTTCTTCCTTGGTCCGGCGCATGAGGAAGGGACGAACGCGCCGGCTGAGCCGTTGCTGCACCTCGGTGTCGCCGTGTTTCTCGATGGGCGTGCGGAACAGACGCCGGAACTGACGCTCGTCGCCGAGCAGGCCCGGCATGAGAAAGTGGAACTGGGACCAGAGTTCGCCCAGATGATTTTCCATGGGCGTGCCCGTGAGACAGAGCCGGTGTTCGGCGGTCAGTTCCCGGGCGGTGCGCGCGGCCTTGGAGCGCGGATTCTTGATGGTCTGGGCCTCGTCCAGCACGGCGTAATACCAGTCATGCTGCATCAGCCGATCCCGGTCCCGGGCGAGCAGCGGATAGGTGGTAATGATCAGGTCATGCTCCGGGATCTCGTTGAAGTAGTCACCACGGTTGGGGCCGTGCAACACCAGCGTCGACAGGTCCGGGGTAAAGCGCTCGGCTTCGCGCCGCCAGTTGCTGATCACGCTGGTGGGCGCAATCAGCAGCGCCGGCCGATCCAGACGCGCGGCCTGCTTTTCCCGCAACAGATGCGCCAGGGTCTGCAGCGTCTTGCCCAGGCCCATGTCGTCGGCCAGGATGCCGTGGCAGCCGGTTTCACGCAGCAGACTCAGCCAGCGCAGTCCTTCGATCTGATAGTCACGCAGTTCGACCCGCAGCGCCTGTGGCGGCTCGACCGCTTGTGCCGCCTTGCGGTCACGCAGTGGTTCCAGTTGCCTGCGCAATCCGGCCGCGCCACGCACCACATAGCCGGCATCGTCCAGTTCGTTCAGGCGCAAGGCCTGGGTCCGGCTTACCGCCGCGTCTTCTTCTTCCGGGCGACCGGTCGGCAGGTCTTTCCCGATATCGCGTGCGTCGTCTCTTCGTCGGCGTTCATGCGGCTGCTCGCCGCGAGCATGCTCACCGTCGGCGTCGGCTTCCTGCTCCACGAACTGGC
>CAZHGU010000099.1:0-5735 GCA_964532105.1 uncultured Alcanivorax sp.
GATGACCGGCAGGGTCGCCACCTTCACGCCAATGCCCAGTTGCGCCATGAGCGCCTGACAGAGAATGGAGGTCAGCCCGAGCGGCACAATAATGCAGATCACGGCCCGCAGCGAGCGGAACGCGATCAGCACCAGCAACGCCACCACGCTGTAGATGAGAATCAGCATGGGATACTGGCTGGCGGCAATGGTCTGGTTGGTGGCCGCTTCCACACCGGCATTGCCGGAGGCGAGCTTGAACTCGATGACGTCCGGATCATTGTGTTCGTCCGCGAAGTCTTCCACCTCGCTGGTCACGGTGTTGAGCGTATCGGCGCGGTGATCATCCAGGAACACATAGATGGGCACCAGACTGCAGTCCAGGTTGTACAGCTGATCCGGCATATGCCGCATGGCATTGTTGAGCGCGTACTGATCCCGCGACAGGGTGCGCCACTTGGGGTTGCCTTCGTTCATCGCGGAATTGATGCGCTTGGTGGCCGAGGCAATGGATGACACATCCTGAACACTGTCCAGCTCCATCAGCCGCCAACGCAAGTCGTCGATGGTGGTCAGGGCCTCGTAGCTGTTGCAGCCTTCCTGCGGCGTTTCGCCCATGACCACCAATACGTCCGCACTGACACTGTAGTTGGACACCAGGAAATTGACATCATGGTTGTACTGGTACTTGTCGCTGGGCTTGTAATCCCGGGGACAATCCTTTTCTTCACAGGGATCCGGCCACAGCGAGGGCGAGCCCTTGTCCAGATCCCCGATCCGCAGGTCCTGGCTGTAATAGATGCCGGCACCGTAGCCCGCCGCCGCGATCACAATCGACACCGCCGCCACCGGTTTACTCGTGAAGCGCGAGAAAATGCCGGCCAGCGGATGACGATGGTCGTCCTTGAGGTGGATCTTGCGCAGGGAGCGCTCGCCTACCCCCAGATACGACAGCACCACGGGAACCACCACCAGATTGGTAAAGATGATGATGGCCACGCCGATGCTGGCCGCCATGGCCAGTTCACGGATCACGCCCACATCAATCATGTACAGCGTGGCAAAGCCGATGGCATCACTGATCAGCGCCACCAGACCGGGCACGAAAAGCGAACCAACCGTCGTCCGCGCCGCTTCCTTGCGCGACTCGCCCAGCGCCGAGGCATTGGCGAAGGCATTCACCACCTGGACCCCGTGACTGACGGCAATGGCGAAGACCAGGAAAGGCACCAGCATGGAGTACGGATCAATGGTAAAGCCCATCATCCGTACAATGCCGAGCTGCCAGATGACCGCCACCACGGAACAGACCGTTACAGCCAGCGTACTGCGAACCGAACGGGTGTCGATCAGCAGCAACAGTGCCGTCAACAACAGCGTAATAAAGAAAAACAGCGCCACTTCCTCGGCGGCACTGATCACATCATGGATCTGCTTGGCCTGGCCCACGATATGGATGTTCAGAAAGGGATACTGCTCCTCATACCGATCTCGCAGCTCTTCCAGACTGCTGCCCAGCGACTTGATATTGACGCCGGCTTCAGCGCCCAGCACATTCACCAGTTCCGTGTGCACAATACTGGAACGGAAATCGTCCGCGACCAGCTGGCCCACATAGGGCGAGCGCAGCACATTGGTACGCAACTGCTCCAGGCTTTCCTCGGACCCGTCATAGCCTCCGGGAATCACCTCGCCACCCTGAAAACCCTGCTCGGTCACCTCGCTCCAGCGCACATTGCTGGTCCACAGGGACTGAATCGTGGACGGGTCGACGCCCTCGAGCGCGAAGACATCATCCGAGATATCACGCAGGGCATCCATGTATTTCGGGTTGAAAATATCGTCGTGCTCGACATCCTCGACTATGATCCGGATATCGTTGCCCAGGTTCAGCTCATCCCGATGCTCCATGAAATTCTGGATATAGGGATGCTTCTGCGGCACCATCTTGCTGACATCCGTGTTGACGCGGATCTGGACCGCCTGCCAGGCGAGAAACACCGTGGCGGCCACGAACACCAGCAGCACCAGCGGGCGCACCGCCAGGAGGCCTCGGGCAAACTTGTGGGCAATCGCCTCCTTCATCTCTCAACCCCCGTCAATGCAGCTCCCGGATTTTCTGCAATCCGTCCGTTCCAGCCACCAGCACACCCCCTTCCCGCAACGGCAACACGGCCGACAGCGTTTCCCGCTGGTCCGTGTAACGCAGCGACAGGGAGGAACCATTGTCATGACTGGTCAGCACAATGCCGGAGTTGCCCACCAGCACAATGGTGCCATCGCCCAGCCGGGCGCCATCATTGATGCCGCGCGAGACGCCCGTCTTGATGCGCCGCCAGTTCTCGCCCAGATCCCGGGTCAACCAGACATTACCCTGCATGCCGTGAATCATCACGGTATCGCGTTGTGCCGCCGTGATGCCGAAGTAGGAACCTTCATAGGGCGCTTCCAGCGTATCCCAGCTCTGTCCGTGATCCCGCGAACGAAACAGTGTGCCCTGTTCGCCGGCGATCAGCAGTGTACCGTCGCCCCGGGGCACCGGACGGACACTGTACAGATGCCAGCCGTCCGGATTCTCGAGCAAATCCATGCGCTTGTTCCACTGCCCGCCGCCGTCTTCCGTTTCCAGCACATAACCATAGCCGCCCACGGCCATGACATGCTGTTCCGTGTCACACCAGACATCCAGAAAGGGCGCACCGGACGTATCCGGTGCCGGAGCGCCACCGGTACCGGTCTCGTCGTCGCCATAGAGATCATCGCTGTACAGATCCTCCATGGAGCCTTCACTGTCCCCGCCATCGTCTTCTTCGGCGGCACCATCCTCGCCGTCATCGCCGCCGAGCGGATCACTGTATTGCTGCTGCCAGGTTTCACCGCCGTCGTCGGTGGCCCAGACCACGGCGTCATGCCCCACTGCCCAGCCGTGGCGACGATCAGCAAAACAAACAGCGGTCAGCATGGCTTTGCCCGGCGTTTGCCCCCTGCGCCAGGTCTCGCCCTCGTCATCGGAGTACAGCACATTCCCCCGCTCGCCCACGGCGACAATGCGCTCCCCGATGCGCGTGAGATCCAGCCAAGTCATGGCGCTCACATGTGGCGAATCCTGGGTAAGCGGAGCCGCGGTCAGGGGGGCGGCCAGACACAACAGAACAATCCCCAGTGCTCTCATGGCAGCTCAGTCCGTTCTTGCGTACATAAAGAACGGGGTGGTCCGTATCCGGACCACCCCGTTACCTCATTGCCTCAGCGTCCGCGCCGACGCAGCGAAGCCGGATGGAAATAGCGCTCACTCGGCACGGGCTGTGTGAAGTCGAGCGTGGAGTTTTCCTCGTTATCCAGCAGCTGTACGTGATAACGCTCGCTGCGCAGATCATGGAAGGTATCCAGCGCTGTCCAGGTCGTGGGCACTTCATAATAGTTCTTGATATAGGCCAGGCTCACCCGCCAGAGTTCGCCCCGGCGATCATACTGATCCACGGCGGCAATCTGCCAGGAATCTTCATCAATGTAGAAGCGGCGCTTTTCATAAACATGCCGTTCGTCTTCCTTGAGCGTGGCTTCTACCACCCAGACACGATGAAGCTCCCAGCGCTGATGTTCCGGATTCGTGTGACCCGCCTGGAGCAATTCGTCATAGCTGATCTCGTCCGAGGCCAGCTGATAGTTGTTGTAGGGGATGTACATTTCCACCGGTTCGGGATGCACCAGCTCCCAGTTGTACTTGTCGGGAGCACCGTTATACATGTCCGTGTCATCCGCGGTACGCAAGCCGTCGGCGGCGGCAATGGGCGTGTCATGGGAAAGGTTGGGCGAACGCCGCACGCGGCGCTGGCCGGCATTGTAGCCCCACGCCTGACGCGCGAGCTCTTCCTGGTCCAGGGTTTCGTGAATAAGCACCGCCCCGCCCGCCAGGCGCGCCGGCGCCTTGGTGAACGACAGGTAATAGAAGATGATGTTGTTGAGCTTGTCGAAACTCAGGTCGGGATCATAGTAACGGAAGTACACTTCCTGCTGGGACGTGACCAGGGAATAGTCGCCGTTGCGTTGCACGGCCACTTCCGAAGCCCGGCGCACCACATAGACGCCGCGCCAGCGCAGGATATGATTCCATATGGCCTGTTTCGCCTTTTCCGCGTTGGAACCGTGCAGAATGGGGAACGGGATACCGCCAAAGGCCTGATCCACGCCGGTATCTTCCAGTTCGGCCCGAACGGCATTTTTCTGCGTATTCTCGTTGACCCAGTCGGGCGCCGAGTGGGTACGCCGGCTGCGATAAATCGGGATTTCGAAGCTGTCCGGATAAGTCTCCATCATGGCCTTCACGCCATCGGGCAGCTTGTCGGCGTATTCGTCCTTGTTCTCGTTGTCGATGGTGAACAGCACCTCGTCGTCCGGAAAGGGGGAAGGATGGTGATCACCGGGACCTTCATACGCATCCGGGATATCACCTTCCTCGATACCGCCGTTCCAGGCCGGGACCCCCTGACCGGTGGCGGGATCCTCGCCGTTACCCTCGCGTTGAGCCCCGAAGGGCGTCAGCGAGTCGCCCAGCCGTTGCGCCTCGCTTTCGGATACGCCGGCCTGTGTCTGAATGGCCATGAACAACGACAGGGCCATCGCGCTTCCCATCACCGTGATCTTTCCCGACATTGCAGTTCTCCCAAATATGGTTCGGTGCCGCGCCCGTACAACATTCACCGGGGACCAGGCCCGGTTCGGCTAGAATGAGTAGCTCATGGACATGGAGGCATTGTTGCGGTCATGGAGCTTGTTGCTGTAGCCCGCGCCCCAGAAACTGGTCGCCGTCATGCCCACTTCCAGGTTGTTGAGATAGCTGAAGGTGACCCCGAGCGTGGCGGCCTTGCGGTCTTCCATGAAGTTGCCACCGATGGGTGAATTGCCATCCACATCATGCTGCAGCCGGAGGGTGGGCTCCATGGAAACGCCGGCAAAGATATTGTTGTAGCTGGCGCGCACGGCTACACGGTAACCCCAGGAGGTATCGTCCATATAGGTGTTATAGACATCATTGGGCGACTGAATCCGGGCTTCGTCCTCGGAAATCGCGGCGGTGGAGTTGTAATGCAGATCCTCGCCGCGGTCATTGTGATTATTGAGTCCGGCTACATGCTCCATGCCCAGTTCCACTACGGCCGTCAGGTCATCCGTGCCCCAGGTGGGCCCCAGGTTGAAGATATTGACCAGTGAACCGGTATAGGTTTCCACCTCGTCGAAAAAGAAATATCGTTCGCCGGGTTCCAGCAGGGCGCCGTACTCTCCGTTGGCGGTGCCCTGCGCCAGACAGTCACCGTCAACGTCCGCGCGCACGCAGTGATCCGTGATTACGGCCTGATTGTTCCCCTGGGCATAACTGCCGGCCGCGCCGGCCAGAGAGGAAATCAGGTTATCGCCCACCTCATTGATAATGGGCTGATTGGGCCGATAGGCGATTTCACCGGCCACGGACACGCCCTTGAGAAAGGTGTTGAAGCTGGCCCCGAACATGTCCACATCCTCGGGATAGACCATCTGGTACTTGGAATTATCGATCCAGGCGGGAATACTGTTGGCGTTCGCCGTACCACGCAAGTCATCAACTCGTGATGCAACCACCGGAAGCCGGGAATGAGTACGAGTGTAGTAGAGACCGAATTCCGTGCCGTTGAGCTGCTGCGCGAAATAGCGGAACCCGAGACCGAACTGACCGCCGTCCCGGGCTTCATCATCCCGCATGCGATCCACGGTAACCTGGG
>CAZHGU010000100.1:0-3361 GCA_964532105.1 uncultured Alcanivorax sp.
CATTCATCGGCCGTCTCCGGCGTTTCCAGCCGCCGGTCGCGGCAGGGATGCCGCTCCCACAGCGTTATCCGGGATCCGGATCATGCTTTCATGACCTTCTTGAGAGCGGTGAGAAAGCGCTCGTTTTCCTCCGGCAGGCCGGTGGAGACGCGCAGGTGCTCGGGCATGGCATAGCCGCCCAGCGGGCGCACGATCATGCCCTCACGCAGCAGACCCTCATAGATGGCCTGGGCGTCGGGTCCGGCGCGGAAGGTCAGGAAATTGGCCACCGAGGGGATATAGTCCAGGCCCAGTTGATCCAGCCCCTCGGCCAGCTGCACCAGCCCGGAGGTGTTCAGGCTGCGGCTGTCCTCCACATAGTCGTGATCCCCCAGCGCCGCCAGCGCCGCCGCCTGGCCCGCCGTGTTCACATTGAACGGCTGACGGATGCGGTTGAGCACATCGGCGATCTCCGGACTGGACACCGCATAGCCGATACGCAGGCCCGCCAGGCCGTGGATCTTGGAAAAGCTGCGCGTGACAATCAGATTCGGATAGTGCTGGAGCAGCCGGATACCGTCGGGGTAATGACTTTCCTCGACATATTCGAAGTAGGCCTCGTCCAGCACCACCAGCACATCCTCGGGCACCTCCTTCAGGAAGGTCTCGATGGCATGCTCGTGATGCCAGGTGCCGGTGGGGTTGTTGGGATTGGCCACATAGATCACGCGCGTGCGCTCGGTCACCGCCGCCGCCATGGCCTCGAGATCATGGCCGAACAGCGCCGCCGGCACCTCGAAGGGATTGGCGGACACGGCCCGCGCGACAATGGGATAGACGGCAAAGGCATACTGGCTGTAGATGATGCGGTCCCCCGGCGCCACCCAGGCGCGGGCAATCAGCTCCAGTACGTCATTTGATCCGTTTCCCATGGTGATCTGTTCGGGGGACACGCCCAGCTGTTCGGCCAGCCCGGTCTTGAGCTCATGGCCATGACCGTCCGGGTAGCGATGCAGATCCTCGATGGCGTGGCGCATGGCCTCGCGCGCCTCATGGCCCGGGCCGCGCGGATTCTCGTTGCTCGCCAGCTTGATCACATCCCGGATGCCCAGCTCGCGCTTGAGCTCGTCCACGGGCTTGCCCGGCTCATAGGGCTGCAGCTGCTGCACACCCGGATTGGCCTGTTGGCGGAAATCACAGGTCATGGTCGACCCCCGGATCTAGAGAACGGCTCGCGGGTAGGAGCCGAGAAAACGTATGGTCATGCCCTGCTGATCCAGCTCGCTCAGCGCCTGCTGCGCCGCCGGATCCTCGCGGTGGCCCTCGAAATCGATAAAGAAGACATAGCTCCAGTTGCCCGTCAGCGACGGACGCGACTCCAGGCGCGTGAGGTTGATGCTGTGCTTCTGGAAGGGCTCGAGCACGTGATAGAGCAGCCCCGGACGGTTCTTGCCGCTGACCAGCAGGCTGGTCTTGTCGTTGCCCGTGGGCGGCACATCCTGACGGCCGATGATGATAAAGCGCGTGGTGTTGTCCGGATTGTCCTCGATATTGCGCTGCAGCGATTCCAGCCCATAGATCTCGGCGGCTACATCGCCGGCGATGGCGGCGGCATTCCATTCGCCGCGCACGCGTTTGGCGGCGTCGGCATTGGAGCTCACCGCTACGCGTTCGGCCGCAGGCATGTGCGCGTCCAGCCATTTGCGGCACTGCGCCAGGGTCTGCTGATGGGAATACACCCGCGAGATCTGGTCGCGCTGGGTGTTCGGGCCCATGAGCAGATGATGATGGATACGCTGCTCCACTTCGCCGCAGATCTGCAGCGTGGAGGTCATGAACGAATCCAGGGTGTGATTGACCACACCCTCGGTGGAATTTTCCACGGGCACCACGCCGTAATGGGCCGCGCCCGCTTCCACTTCCCGGAAGACTTCATCAATGGCACCCAGCGGGCGCGCTTCCACCGCATGACCGAAGTGCTTGAGCACGGCCTGCTGGGTAAAGGTGCCCTCCGGACCCAGAAAGGCCACCTGGATCTGCTGCTCCAGCGCCAGACACTCGGACATGATCTCGCGGAACACCCGCGCCACGGCCTCGCCGTCCAGCGGCCCCTGGTTGCGCTCCTTGATGCGCTCCAGCACCCGCGCCTCGCGCTCGGGCCGGTAGAAAGCGTCCGAGCCCTGCTGCTCGCGCTTGACCCGCGCCACCTCGTGCGCGAGTTCCGCGCGCCGGTTCAGCAGGCGCTGCAGTTCCTCGTCGACGGCGTCGATCTGCTCGCGCAGCTGGTCCAGGGAGGCACTCATCAGCCGTTCTTCCGCGCAAAGTCGTCCATGAATTCAATCAGGGCATCGATGGCCGCCTCGGGGACGGCGTTGTAGATGCTTGCGCGCATGCCGCCCACGGAGCGGTGGCCCTTGAGGTTCAGCAGACCCGCCTGCTCCGCTTCTTCCAGGAACTGCTTATCCAGGCTGTCATCCGCCAGCACGAAGGGCACATTCATGAGTGAGCGGTCCTTCTCGCGCACCGGATTGCGGTAGAAATCGCTGGCATCGATATAGTCGTAGAGCTTTTTCGCCTTGCGCTCGTTGATCTTCTGCATGCCTTCCAGACCACCCTGCTCCTTGAGCCACTGGAACACCAGGCCGGCGAGATAAAGGGCAAATGTCGGCGGCGTGTTGTACATCGAACCGGCGTCCGCCTGGGTCTTGTAATGCAGCATGGACGGCGTGTTGGACGGCGCGCGATCGAGCAGATCCTTGCGCACGATGACCACGGTCACGCCCGCCGGGCCGATGTTCTTCTGCGCACCGGCATAGATGAGACCGTACTGCGAAACATCAATGGGCCGCGACAGAATGGTCGAGGACATGTCGGCCACCAGCGGCTTGTCCGTTTGCGGGATATAGGGAAATTCCACGCCGCCGATGGTCTCGTTGGGCGTGTAATGTACATAGGCGGCATCGTCCGAGAGATTCAGCTCGGACTGCTCGGGCGCGGTGGTGAAACCGTCGTCCTCGCTGGAGGCGGCCACATTCACCTCGCAGAAGTTCTGCGCTTCCTTGATCGCCTTCTTGGACCACTGGCCGGTATTGATGTAATCCGCCTTCTTCGCGCCGCCCAGCAGATTCATGGGCGCCATGGCGAACTGCAGGCTGGCCCCGCCCTGGAGAAAGAGCACGGCATAGTCGTCGCTGATGTTGAGCAGCTCGCGCAGATCCTTTTCCGCCTGCTCGGCAATGTCGACAAACTCGGGGGCGCGATGACTCATTTCCATCACGGACATGCCCCGGCCCTGATAATCGAGCATGTCGTCGCGGGCGCGGGCCAGCACGTCTTCCGGCAGCGCGGCCGGTCCGGCACAGAAATTGTAGGCTCGTGTCAT
>CAZHGU010000100.1:3461-5703 GCA_964532105.1 uncultured Alcanivorax sp.
TCGTCCTCATCCAGCTCGGGGATGGGGGCGATGCCCACCAGTTTTTCCTCCTCGCCCAGGCGAATTAGGCGCACACCCTTGGTGTTGCGGCTGAGCACACTGACCTCATCCACACGGGTGCGCACCAGCGTACCCATGTTGGAAATCAGCATGATGTCTTCCTCGCCGGTGACCTGGGTAGCGCCCACCAGTTCGCCGTTGCGCTCGTCGGTGACCATGGCGATCACGCCCTGGCCGCCCCGACCGCGCAGCGGGAAATCGTCCACATCGGTGCGCTTGCCGTAGCCGTGTTCGCTGGCGGTGAGCACCTGGGCGTCCGATTGCGGCACGAGCAGGGAAATGACCCGCTCGCCGGACTGGAGTTTCATGCCGCGCACGCCCCGGGCGTTGCGGCCCATGGGCCGGACCTCGTCCTCGCGGAAGCGAATGGCCTTGCCGCTGTCGGCGACCAACATCAGATCCTGTTCGCCGTTGGTCACGGCCACATTGACCAGTTCATTGGCCCCTTCCAGCTCGATGGCGATCAGGCCGGCGCTGCGCGGGCGGCTGAAGGCGTCCATGTCCACCTTCTTGACGGTACCGTTGGAGGTGGCCATGAAGATGTACTGGCCCTCGGTGTTCTTGGCCATCGGAAGAATGGCGGTAATCTTTTCGTCTTCCTGCAGCCGGGGCAGGAGATTGATAATGGGCTTGCCGCGCGAGGTCCGCCCCGCCTGGGGCAGCTCGAACACCCGCAGCCAGAACACCTTGCCGGCATTGGTAAAGCACAGCAGGGTGTCGTGGGTGCCGGCCACCACCAGATGCTCGATGTGGTCCTCGTCCTTGAGCTGACCGGCGGACTTGCCCCGGCCGCCGCGCTTCTGGGCGCGGTAGGTGTCGATGGGCTGGGACTTGGCGTAGCCGCCGTGGGACAGGGTCACCACCACGGTCTCCTCGGCGATGAGATCCTCCATGGTGAGATCCGCCTGGGAGGACTGGATCTCGGTACGCCGGTCGTCGCCGTATTCGTCGCGGATGGCGAGCAGTTCCTCGCGGATCACGCGCATCAGCTTGTCCGGATCGGCCAGGATCTCGCCCAGCTCGCGGATTTTATCCAGCAGGTCCTGATAGTCGGTGACCAGCTTGTCCTGTTCCATGCCGGTCAGGCGCTGGAGCTTGAGATCCAGAATGGCCTGGGCCTGCTCGGGCGAGAGCCAGTACTGGCCGTTGCGCAACCCGTAGTTTTCCGGCAGCCCTTCGGGCCGGCAGGCGTCCTCGCCCCCGGCGCGCTCGAGCATGCCGGTCACTTCCCCGGGCTCCCAGCCGCGTGCGACCAGTTTTTCACGCGCCTCGGCCGCCGAGGGCGATGCCTGGATCAGCGCGATCACGTCATTGATATTGGCCAGGGCCACGGCCAGCCCTTCCAGGGTATGGCCCTTTTCGCGCGCCTTGCGCAGCTCATAGACGGTGCGCCGGGTCACCACCTCGCGCCGGTGGCGGATAAAGGCTTCCAGCGTCTGCTTGAGATTGAGGGTCTTCGGCTGCCCTTCGACCAGCGCCACCATGTTGATGCCGAAGACGTTTTCCATCTGGGTGAGGTTGTAGAGGTTGTTCAGGATCACCTCGGCCACCTCGCCCTTGCGCAGCTCGATAACCACGCGCAGGCCTTCCTTGTCCGATTCGTCGCGCAGTTCGGTGACGCCGTCGATGCGCTTTTCCTTGACCAGCTCGGCGATCTTCTCGATCAGCCGGGCCTTGTTGACCATGTAGGGCAGCTCGGTGAGCACAATGGCCTGCTTGCCGGTCTTGTCGTTGGTCTCGATCTCGGCGCGCGCGCGCACCAGCACCCGGCCCCGGCCGTTGCGGTAGGCCTGCACAATGCCGGCGCGGCCGTTGATGATGCCGCCGGTGGGAAAATCCGGGCCGTGGATGTACTCGATCAGGTCGTCGACGGTGAGATTTTCGTCGTCGATCAGCGCCAGGGTGCCGTCAATGACCTCGCGCAGATTGTGCGGCGGGATGTTGGTGGCCATGCCCACGGCAATACCCGAGGAGCCGTTGACCAGCAGATTGGGCACCCGCGTGGGCAGCACCTCGGCGATGTGTTCCGTACCGTCATAGTTCTCGACGAAATCGACGGTTTCCTTGTCCATGTCAGCGAGCAACTCATGGGCGATCTTGGCCATGCGCACCTCGGTATAGCGCATCGCCGCGGCGGAGTCGCCATCGATGGAGCCGAAGTTGCCCTGGCCGTCGACCAGCG